>JAGYIK010000118.1 GCA_018402605.1 Litorivicinus sp.
GTGCCATGTCGGTTTTCCCTTTCAGCGCCGATGCGACACTGGCCGCAAGTTCGGGTAGTGATGTTCCAACAGCAACGATTGTCAGGCCGATCACCAACTCACTTACACCAAACAGGCGCGCCAATTCAGTCGCGCCCCAAACGAGAATTTTTGAGCTTCCAAGTAGCACCGCCAGTCCACCAAGTGTGAGCGCGATAGCCACCCACAGGCTGTAGTTCGGGATCTCAATGTCATCCACCGCGTCTCCCTCATCCCGCACCAGGCGGTACAGGAGAATGGGCAGGACTGCGAGCAACAAGAGACCCGCCCAAAGATCGAAGATGCCGCGCGCGGCTAACGCACTCACAGCCAGTGAGAGCACAATCAGGATCGGTAATTCACGCCGCACCAGGGGTCGAGAGACCAACAACGGAAATAAGACAGCGGTTGTGCCGAGTACCAGAGCAATGTTTGTAATGTTGGATCCAAGCGCGTTTCCGAGGGCGAGACCCGGGCTGCCCTCATAGGCGGCAACGGCCGAGACCAGAAGTTCTGGGGCTGATGTACCAAGCGAGACAATGGTCAACCCGATGAGGAAGTGACTCATCCCGAAGCGATTGGCAAGGTTTGCTGCGCCCTCCACAAATCGATCTGCGCTGATCACGGTAAGTGCGATTCCGATCACGACAGCGATTACAGGCCACAACATAAAGTCCCTCCAACGAATGTGGCGCCATTAAACATGTTGTTGGCAAGCTCTGCTACACTGGCCGCGTAAAGTTTACGGATTGTTTGCCGAAAGTGAGTGTGGTCTTGCCGGACGTCGTTGCCCCCTTTGTCGAAATTGAGAATGTTGTCTTCCGTCGTGATGAGCGCGTGATTTACGAGGGCCTCAGTGCAACGATTCCCCGTGGCAGAATCAGTGCGATTGTTGGACCCTCTGGTACTGGAAAGACAACGTTATTGCGGTTGATCGGCGGACAGCTACGGCCGGAAAGTGGCGACATTCGCGTGGATGGGATCTCGGTACAGGGACTAAAGCGCGACGCGTTGTTTACGTTACGCAAGCGGATGGGGATGCTGTTCCAGTCAGGTGCTTTATTTGCCGAGCTCAGCGTATTCGAGAATGTTGCGTTTCCGCTTCGTGTTCACACCACTTTGGATCATGACTTAATTCGGCTCGTCGTTTTGATGAAATTAGAAGCTGTTGGACTCCGTGGAGCGGTGGATTTGATGCCAGCGGAGCTCTCAGGTGGTATGCAGCGTCGCGTAGCTCTCGCACGCGCCATCGCTTTGGATCCAGAAATGATCATGTATGACGAGCCTTTTGTCGGTCAGGATCCCATTGGTCTCGGTGTCTTGCTGACTTTAGTAAAGCAATTGAATCAGGCTCTTGGATTGACCTCAGTGGTCGTGTCGCACGATCTGCAAGAAACGCTCTCAATCGCTGATCATGTCATTATGATTGCGAATAACCGGGTTGCATTTGAGGGGTCTCCTGCTGATATGCAGGCATCAGCCGATCCGTTGGTTGAGCAGTTTTTGAATGGACGCCCTGATGGTCCAGTCAGGTTCCACTACCCAGCGCCACCCATCTCCGAGGCTGTGTCATGATCGAACGTATCCGTGGTCTAGGGCGGTCCACATTGGTTCAAGTTGGCGATTTAGGTCGCGCCTCGCTCCTCTTGTTTCAGGCGATTGCGGGGCGGTCGCAAGTCGGTGTGCACTGGCGATTGACCATTGATCAAATCTACGCGGTCGGCGTCCTCTCACTCAGTATCATCATCGTCAGTGGCTTATTTATCGGCATGGTACTTGGGCTTCAGGGCTATACGATTTTGGCAGATTACGGGAGCGAGCAAGCGCTCGGCCAGATGGTGGCGTTATCGCTCACACGGGAACTGGGGCCGGTCGTTACTGCGCTCTTATTTGCTGGGCGCGCCGGATCGGCGTTGACCGCGGAAATCGGCTTGATGAAGGCGACAGAGCAGTTGGCAAGCCTTGAGATGATTGGTGTGGATCCGCTGCGCCGCGTGGTAGCTCCCCGGTTTTGGGCGGGCGTGATCAGTTTGCCGATTCTTTCGCTGATTTTTGTCAGTGTGGGTTGCTTAGGCGGCGCTCTCGTTGGTGTGTCTTGGCTTGGAGTCGATGCGGGCTCGTTTTGGGCCAACATGCAGGCGTCGGTTGATTTTTGGAATGATGTATTTAATGGCATTATTAAGTCTGTGGTGTTTGCGGTTGTGGTGACTTGGATCGCGGTGTACCAGGGCTATGATCTGGTGCCGACCTCTGAGGGGATTGCCAGGGCAACGACGCGGACGGTGGTCTATGCGTCTCTGGCCGTTCTGTGTTTTGATTTCTTTTTGACCGCAGTCATGTTTGGAGAAGTATAGGTGTACTCACGTCGGTTAGAACTCAGTGTTGGTGCCTTTGTTGTTCTGGGTGCGATCTGTCTCGCCTTCTTGGCTTTGGAAGTGAGTGGGCTGACTCAAGCGGGTCGCCAAGACACTTATCGGATTACTGCGCGCTTCGACAATGTGGCAGGGCTGACAACGCGCGCGAAGGTCAGCGCGGCTGGGGTCACTGTCGGTCGGGTTGTCGGGATTCGCTACGATGCGCAGACGGCAGGTGCGATGGTCGAGATGGATATCCAGTCTGATTTCGATGCGTTTTCGCTGGATACCACGGCATCGATATTGACGGCAGGCTTGCTTGGCGAAAAGTATATCGGCTTGTCGATCGGCGGAGATCCCGATGTATTGGTTGATGGGGATGTGATTTTTGACACCCAGTCGGCAGTGGTGCTCGAAGAGCTGATTGGACGGTTTTTGATGAATTCGGGGTCTGACAAATGATGCGTTATGTAGTGCTATTGATGTGGTCCCTGTTACCCACAGTCGGTCTCGCTTCTGCAGACGATGCCAAAAGTGCGGTTGCGCCACTGTTTGAAGCGCGCGAGGCATTCTATACGGATGTGGCAAAGTTTCAGGCGGGTGAGCTCACAGAAGAACAGCTCGTCACAAGAATTTCTGAGCAATTTGCACCCGTGCTCGATGGCCCAAAAGTAGCGTTGCGGGTGATGGGTCGGTTTGCGCGAGAGGCAACTGCAGAAGAAAGGCAGATCTTCGTAACGCGATTGGAGGCGAGTTTAGTGGAGGCCTATGCCAGAGGCCTTGCTGCATATGGCGGAGAGCAATTGGTGTTGCCTGATGAGGGGATCATTTTGAAACCCGGGCGAGCCCTCATCGAAGCGCGTTTAGAGACTCCTGGGCGTGATCCATTGCCGATTCAATTTGCCGTGGGGTATGTCGACGATCGTGGTTGGCGGGTTGAAAATGTTGTTGTCGCGGGCATCAATCTGGGTCTCACACTGCGGAATCAGTTTGCTGATTTGGTGAAGACTACTGGCAGTGTAGGCGGGGCGATTGATGCCTGGTCATTTGAGACCGTGGAAACCAA
>JAGYIK010000119.1 GCA_018402605.1 Litorivicinus sp.
ACAGGTTCGATTCTCACGGAAGACCAACAGCCAGTATGTGATGAGTGAGCACGACGGTAAGCCAACCAAGTGGAAAGCGACCTATGCGAATGGGCGCTGGGTGACTGACTAGTGCGCCCGATGAGCGTCACCCGCCGGACGCTGGAAGCCATGGCGAAGCTCAAGGCCTTATCGGAAATCGCATCAGACAGTCGTTTGATGGAGCATGCATTAGCCGAGGCTGTGTTGCATCAGATCGCCGCGACCTGGCTCGCCTTAGTTCGCCAAGTCGGCGATTCACATGGCATTAAACCGAATCAGGTGCACTCGCTTGATGAGTTGATTCAGGTGCTGGATGCGCGAGGGTTTGAGTCGATTGAAGCACGAGAGCTCAGCCGCATTGCTGGCGAGCCAGAGTCTTGGGTTGCGTCTTTTTTATCCCATTATGCGGAGACCACCTGTCCCCCTGAGCCGATGACGGCCTCGGTGTCCGACGCCATTCCAATGCAGGACCGATCGGGTTTAGACGCCATTAAGTCGGCACGTTATCGACCCTGGGTTGAGGCGTTATCTGAGTTAGTCGAGCGGATGCAAATCCGCTTTCACGAATCCTGAATTCAGATTAGACCGTGGTACGTATCACCCCGACCGCGTGCCCCTCGATAAAAAATTGGCTCGGGTCGGCGATCTCAATTGGCATGTATGCCGCGTTTTCGGCCAGAAGACGAATTTGTCCCGCATGCGATGACAGGCGTTTGACAGTGACTTCGCCGTCGACTCGGGCGACGATAATATCGCCGTCGCGGGCAGTTTGCGTTTTCTTGACGGCCAATAAATCACCGTCAAATATCCCCACATTGATCATTGAGTCGCCGTGAACGCGCAATAAATAGTCGGGTTTCTGCGAGAACAGCTCGGCGCGCACAGGTACTGTTTTCTCGATGTGGGCGATGGAGTCGATCGGCATGCCCGCTGCGACGCGACCGATCACGGGCAAACCCTGTTCCTCGACGCCGTTGTCATCGAGTGGGACCAGACATTGAATTCCCCGACTGGCCCCACCTTGCAAGCGAATGGCGCCGCGTCGCTCAAGCGCGCGCAGATGGGATTCGGCTGCGTTGACCGATCGAAACCCCAGACTGTCTGCGATTTCCGCGCGGGTGGGTGGGCGCCCTTGATCACGAATGGCATCTTGGATCACTTCCAGGACGCGTGTTTGGGCTTTGGTGAGTCGAATGTCTTCCATACTGGATAAATTACCAGTCTTCTTCTGAAAAAGGAATCAGCCGGCCAGTAAATACTCGAGTAAGGCCTTCTGCGCATGCAGTCTGTTCCCGGCTTGAACCCAAACCGTATGCGTGCGGGGATCATCGAATAGGCCCTGACTAATTTCTTCCCCTTCGTGCGCGGGAAGGCAATGCAGGAAGCGCACATTGGCGCTGGCGTAATCGAGCAACTCAGGTGTGACTTGGAAGTGTTTAAACGCCTTTATACGTTTGTTCGCCTCAGACTCTTGCCCCATGCTCGCCCAGACGTCTGTTGTAACAATCTGCGCGTCTTGGACGGCCTCTTTTGGATCGCTGGTCAGCCTGACGCGACCGTGGCCCTTCGTAATCCACGCAGGATCTGGGGCGTACCCACTTGGACAGGCGATCAGTAGATCAAAACCGAAGATTCCGGCCGCTTCGCAGTAGCTTTGACAGACGTTATTACCGTCACCCACCCACGCGACTTTCAGGTCACGAAGGTCGCCAAAATATTCCTGCATTGTTTGAATGTCAGCGAGTAATTGGCAGGGATGACAGCTGTCAGAGAGGCCATTGATCACAGGAATGGAGCTGGCTTTCGCGAAGCGTTCTAACTTGTCATGTTCGCTGGTTCGAATCATCACGGCGTCGACCATTTCCGAGAGGACGCGCGCGGTGTCTTCGAGGGGTTCGCCTCGGCCGAGCTGTGTATCTTGCGGCGAGAGAAAAATCGCGGCCCCACCCAATTGGATCATCCCCGCTTCAAAACTGACGCGCGTTCGCGTCGACGATTTTTCGAAAATCATCGCGAGCACCCGTTGTTTCAGCGAGCTGCGCGTTTGTCCTGCCATATGCTCCATTTTTAAAATGGCGGCGTGATCGAGCACTTGAAGAAGCGCGCTACGGGACAAACTATTGAGCGTTAGGAAATGTAAAGTCGCCATCACCGTATTCCGGAAAAGCGTCTGAGTGTAGCATCAGGGATATTATCGAGCGAGTAGTGAGGACAATATGAGCACAGTTGACACCATCAAGGCACAGATTACCGAGAATCCAGTGCTGTTATATATGAAGGGCACGCCAAATCAGCCGCAGTGTGGCTTCTCTTCGCAAACTGTGCAGGCGCTGATGGCCTGTGGTCGTCCATTTTCGTTTGTGAACATTCTGGAGCATCCAGATATTCGTGCGGAATTGCCGAAATATGCAGATTGGCCGACCTTCCCACAGCTGTGGATTAACGGTGAGTTAGTCGGCGGTTGCGACATCGTGCTTGAGATGTACCAATCAGGGGAACTCAAGCCGATGGTGGAAGCGGCATCGCCCGAAGCTTCAGAGTAAGATAGGAGCGCAGTGCGGCGGGTTTGAGCGGTTTATGCAATACCGTCGCACCAAGTGCTTTGGCTTCCCGAAGCATTTCTTCGCCACGGTCTGCCGTGATCATCGCGCACAACAGGTCGCCGCGTAGGGCTCGGAGTACGGCAATGACATCGATGCCGAGTGCATCGTCGTCGAGGTGATAGTCAATTAACGCCACCTGAATGTCGGGCTGCTGTTTGATCAAACGTCTTGCGTCATCCAATGTGGCACCGGTGTGGACAGTCGCACCCCAGCCGCCAAGTAATGCTTGCATGCCATCGAGGATAGATGTGTCGTTGTCGATGACCATCACTGAACGCCCTTTCAGCGGTTGGCCCAGCGCATCGGAGGTCCGCCGCGAGCGTGCACTTAAGGTCTGCGGAGCGCCTACTGCGATCGGCATGCTGACCGAAAAACAGGAGCCCACGCGTGGCTTGGAATGCACTTTGAGATCGAGCTTCAAAAGATCGCAAATGCGTTTAGAGATCGACAAGCCGAGGCCGAGGCCTTTTTTCTCAGTCGCAACACCCTCTGAGAGCCGTTTGAATTCATCGAAGATCATCGGGATGTCACTTTTCGCCATACCGATTCCAGTGTCCCAGATCTCAACGCGGACATGGGGTCCGAAGGTTCGGATTGCGAACACGACGCGACCGCCCGTTTCCGTATACCGCAGCGCATTGGATAGGAAGTTTTGCAGAACACGACGCAACAGTTTCGGATCGGTGTGGACAACCACAGATTTTGATTTTGCCTTGAATTGAATCGTCCGCTCTTTTGCGAGCACCTGGAATTCCTGAGC
>JAGYIK010000012.1 GCA_018402605.1 Litorivicinus sp.
GGTTCTCGAAGAGAATTTTATTCTTCGCATTCTCCGGTTTATCGAAGTTGATCTCGTCAACTTTCAAGAGTGCAAAGTAGCGCTCACTGTCTTTTGGCGGCCTGATTTTCCCTGAGATGGAATCTCCTTTTCTCAGGTTGAACCGACGAATCTGACTCGGCGAGACATAAATATCGTCGGGTCCCGCCAAATAACTCGAGTCCGCCGAGCGCAGGAATCCAAATCCATCGGATAGGATCTCGAGGACGCCATCACCATAGATGTCTTCGCCGCTTTTCGCGTGCGCTTTTAAGATCGAGAAAATGACGTCTTGCTTTCGCGAACGCGCCAGGTTTTCGAGGTTCATGGTTTCCGCAATCTCGAGGAGTTGCGGCATTGTTTTTTTCTTGAGTTCAGTGAGGTTCATGCGTTCTCTTGATTACCCGGATGGAGCCCGGACAGAATTAGGGTTGGTTTATTTCAATAAAAAATAAAAAAGGGGGGTTGTGGAGTTATCCACACCAAGAGCTTATGTGCTTTCGGTGTGGACGTCTAGTCTTTTACAAGTTCGAATCGAGAAAAGCGGCCAATTGGCTTTTTGACAGGGCGCCCACTTTGGTTGCCTCGGCCTCGCCATTCTTGAACAGGATCAATGTCGGAATTCCCCGGATATTGAACTGCTCTGTCGCTTCGCGATGATCATCCACGTTCAGCTTTGCAATTTGCAGCCGCCCCGCATACTCGGTTGCGAGCTCTTCGAGAACGGGTGCAATCATCTTGCATGGTCCGCACCATTCAGCCCAGAAATCGACCAATACAGGTGTTTGTGCGTCCTTGATCACGGAAGTGAAATTGTCGTTTGTCAGTGTCGTAATTTGATCGCTCATGACGTCCTCGTTGAGAGTTATTACATGTTAAGTGGTGAGGTTTTCAGCCACATCAATGGCCGCGTAAGTCAGAATACAATCTGCACCAGCCCGCACCATGGATTCAAGGCTTTCTATCATGACAGCTTTGCCATCAATCCATCCATTTGCATGTGCCGCCTGAATCATGGCGTATTCGCCGCTCACTTGGTAGACGCAAACAGGCACTTGGAATGTCGTTTTGACACGGTGCACGATATCAAGATACGGCAGACCGGGTTTGATCATTACCATATCGGCACCTTCGTGCAAGTCTTCTGCAACTTCGTGCAAGGCCTCTTGGCTGTTGCAGGGGTCCATTTGATAAGTGCGTTTGTCTTTTTTACCAAGATTACCGGATGAGCCCACCGCGTCACGAAATGGACCATAAAAATGGCTCGCATACTTGGCGCTATATGCGAGGATCCGAGTGTGGATGTGTTCTTCGGCTTCTAAGGCATCGCGGATCAAGCCAATGCGTCCATCCATCATGTCACTTGGCGCCACCATGTCGGCCCCGGCTTCTGCATGTGAGAGTGCTTGCTGCACCAGTACATCGCACGTCTCATCATTGAGTACATAGCCTTGTGCATCGA
Source organism: Litorivicinus sp. (assembly GCA_018402605.1). Lineage (GTDB taxonomy): Bacteria > Pseudomonadota > Gammaproteobacteria > Pseudomonadales > Litorivicinaceae > HIMB30. Next base: position 1,481 of record JAGYIK010000012.1, read on the forward strand.
TGAGCCCATCTTGGCCATGGGTGGTGTAGGGATCGAGTGCCACGTCCGTGATCACGCCCAATTCCGGCAAGGCTACTTTGAGGGCACGCACGGTGCGCTGAACCAGACCATCTGCGTTGTACGCTTCACGCCCATCCTCAGTTTTACCATCTCGGATGACTGGAAAAATCGCAATGGCAGGGATGCCGAGCTGATAGGCTCTCTCGGCACGCTCAATGAGTAAATCGATTGATAAACGTTCAACACCTGGCATCGAGACCACAGGCTCACGGACGCCATGTCCCTCGAGCACGAACATGGGGTAAATCAGATGCGAGGTTGTTAAGGTATTCTCACGGATCAGCGCTCTTGAGAACGCATCACGCCGATTACGCCGCAAACGACGCATTGGAAAACCGACTGGAAAAATACTTGGCATGTGGTGTCACCCTCTCGTGGACGCAGTATAAGGGTAGCAGAGCACAGGCAACAGTTTGTAATCGGAAACATGGTGCTATGTTGGCGGATTGATCGGCATCAGGTTGTGTTCCATGTTGGTTCGGTTGCGTGCCGATTGCATGACACGGCAGGGGAATGACAGCATATGAAAAAATGGGTGGGCTTCGCACTGTTGATCGCTGTCGTCGCGTTGGGTGCGATGTCTACAGAGGTCATTTCATTTGAGCTGCTGGCCACGCAGTACACGGACTTGAAATCGATGATTAACGCAAACCGCTGGCGTTCGATGGGTCTTTTTGCCTGTCTGTATTTCGTGGCCGTTGCATTGTCACTTCCGATTGCGGCCGTGTTGACCCTGAGTGGGGCTGCGCTCTTTGGCTGGTTGGGGTTTATCCCAATATGGATCGGTGCGACCTCTGGAGCCGTCGCAGTGTTCTTGGTGGTGCGCTATTTCCTCTCTGATTGGGCGAGTCAGCGCTTGGGTGGCGTGGCCGGGTCCGTGCGAGCCGAGTTTTTAGCGAGCCCGTTTCGATGGGCCATCAGCATGCGGCTGATCCCTCTCGTACCGTTTTGGATGGCCAATGCGATCCCAGCCGTTTTGGGCATGTCACTTGCTGCATTTGTGGGCTCTACGGCACTTGGGATCATTCCCGGAACACTGGTTTACGTGGGGTTGGGTGTTGGATTCGATCAAGTATTTAGTCGCGGTGAGGTGCCTGATCTTTCCACGCTCTCAAGCCCCGCTGTTCTTGGACCGTTGATTGCACTCGGTGTGATGAGCGTGGTGACCACCTTGATATCGAGACGCAAACAACGAGGTGTTGATGCAAGCCATTAAAACAGATGTCTGCGTGATCGGTGCTGGAAGTGGCGGCCTGTCGGTGGCCGCAGGTGCAGCACAAATGGGTGCTCAGGTGGTGTTGTTTGAAGGCCACCGCATGGGTGGGGATTGCCTGAATACAGGCTGCGTGCCGTCAAAGACCCTGCTGTCAGCCGCCAGGGCCGCGCGGCAGTCTGACGCGGATCCGATATTGCGTTATATCGAAGCGAAGGCTCGTGTTCGAGGCGTGATTGCCGAGATAGCGCCGCATGACTCGGTCGAGCGATTTGTGGGTCTGGGTGTGCAAGTTATTGAGGACTATGGTGTGTTTCAAGATGCACACCATGTGGTCGGCGGGGGTTTCTCTGTCAAGGCGCGTCGGATTGTCATCGCAACTGGATCTCGGCCGCGAATCCCAGAGATTCCGGGCCTTGCAGAGGTTGACTACTGGACCAGTGATTCCTTATTTGAATCGGATACATTCCCTGAGACATTGGTGGTGTTGGGTGCAGGCGCAATCGGGCTCGAAATGGCGCAAGCGCACGCACTTTTAGGATCCCGTGTGACGGTGGTGGAGCCCTTTGCGATGATGAGTCGCGATGAGCCTGATTTGGTTTCTGAGTTACGCGCAACGCTCGAGGCGAGCGGTATTCGGTTTGTCATGGGTGTTGCGATTGCATCGATCGCAAAGGACGGCGAGCAGACCGAGGTGCGACTCGCCAGCGGAGCGCGATTGGGTTGTCATCGCCTAATCGTCGCCACCGGGTCGTGCACCCAATATCGAGCGACTCAATCTTGATGGCGCGGGCATTGCACACGGCCCTCGCGGCCTAGTCACAGACTCACGACTGCGAACCAACCATAAACACATTTTTGCAATTGGCGATGTGGCGGGACGTGAAGCGTTTACGCATGCGGCCGGCGCACATGCCAGTATCGTCGTGAAGCAGGCGTTATTTGGACTGCCAGCGAAAGTCACGAAGCAAATGATTCCGTGGGTGACTTATACAGACCCTGAGCTCGCTCACGTGGGAATGACCAAAGCTGAGCGGGATGTGGCATATCCCGGTGATGCCCAGAGGACCCTTGAGATCCCATTTGCGGAGGTGGATCGCGCGCGCTGCGAAGATAACCGGGTAGGCCGCATCCGTGTGGTTACAGATCGCAAAGGACGGATTCTGAGCGCCGACATTTTGGGGCAACATGCGGGTGAATTGATTTTGCCGTGGGTTTTGGCGATTGAGCAGAAGATTCCATTGTCAAAAATAGCATCGACGGTCGTGCCATACCCAACCCGGTCAGAGATCACCAAACGCGTTGCCGGCAGTTATTTTACACCACAGTTGTTCTCCCAGCGGACCCGGAAATTGGTTTCATGGATTCAAAGGCTACTGCCCTAGCCGGTCGCATGGGTTTGCCGGATTGAGTCTCTGAGCAAGACCCGTATAGTCATGTCACATGTTTTATAAGGAGAGATCCATGCGATTCATCGCATTGTTATGCACTGCGCTTCTGACAGCCTCGCTCTCACACGCACAAAGCTGGTCGGAAATTGAGGCACGAGCGCGCGGGCAGGTTGTGTACTTCAATGCATGGGGTGGGTCACCTGCGATTAATGCGTACATCCAAACATGGGCTGAAGCAGCGAAAGACCGTTATGGCGTTGAGGTTCGCCATGTCAAGGTGGATGACATCGCTGCCGTGATCACAGGTATTCAGACGGCAAAGTTGGCCGGTCGTGACGCGGGTGGCTCGGTTGATGTGGTGTGGATCAATGGGGAGAATTTTGCGCGCATGAAGCGTGAGGGCTTGCTTGGCCCCGCATTTGTTGACGCCCTCCCCAATGCACGCGGTTTGGATTTGATGGCGGATGCCAATCGGTTCGATTTCTCAATTCCAACCGACGGTCAGGAGGCGCCCTGGGGTCGTGCACAATTGGTGTTTATGTCCGATCACGCGCGTCTGGCCAACCCGCCCCTCAAGCTGAGCGATTGGGTGTCCTATGCGCAGCAGAATCCGGGGCGAGTGACCTATCCAGAGCCCCCGAATTTTCATGGCACCACATTTTTAAAGCAGGCGGTTCTCGAGACCACAGCGTATGCAGACTGGTTGGCGGAGCCGTATCAAGCAGAGCGCTTTGATGCGGTGACCGAGAATCTCTGGCCTGTATTGGATGCATTACACCCTTTTGCATGGCGTCAAGGATTGGAGTTTCCTGACTCCGCCGAAGCCATGATGGAACTGTTTGCCGACGGGGTCCTCGATATTGCGCTCTCGTTTAATCCAAATGATGCCTCCGCGCGGATCTTAGATGGTCGTTTTCCAGACACGGTTAGAACCTATGTGCACAGTGAAGGCACCATTGGCAACACGCATTTTTTGGCGATTCCTTTCAATGCCGCATCGCGTGAGGGTGCATTGGTTTGGATCAATCTGTTGCTCTCTTCCGAGGCACAAGCAGACAAAGCGGATCCCAGGATATGGGGTGATCCGACGGTGCTTGATCTGACCCGCCTCGATCCGTCAGATAGTGCGCGATTTGAGGCAGTTCCTTTGGGTCCAGCGACGCTATCCCCTGAGGCGCTCGGCCGCGTACTTCCTGAGCCACATGCGTCCTGGACGGAACCCTTGGAAGCGGCTTGGCGCAGTCGCTACCTCGGTGTGGTGCGGTGAAATGGGTCGAGCGCGGTTTAATCGCGCTCTTGTGCTTCCCGGTCATTGGTTTGCTGTGGCAGAGCTTGGGCGGGCTGTCCGGCCAGCCATTGAAAAGCGCGTGGGATTTTTTGCGAGCAGAGCCAGCGATGGTGCAATCGATTGTGCTCACATTGGCTATCGCGTGCACATCGGTCCTGCTCGCATTGTGGGTCAGTTGCTGGCTCACCTTCCGTGCACTCAGACGATCGCCCTCGGTACGATTCCAGAGTCTGATTTTAGCGATTCCGCACAGTGCGATGGCCTTAGGCGCCCTGTTGTTTTTGGGTGCCAGCGGCGTGGTTGTGCGTTGGGGCCTGAGCCTCTCGCCAGAGTTCGGCCTACCCGATTATTTGTTTCCAAGGGATCGTTTCGGGCTCGGCGTGCTCGCCATCTTGGTGGTTAAAGAATCGGTTTTCCTGACGCTATTGGCGATTCCGTTGGCAGGACGCCTTCCGCTTGATGCCACCTGGCGCTTGGCTGATGAGATCGGCTTCAACGGGTGGCAAGGCTGGCGTATGCTGATTTGGCCACAGCTGAGACGACTCATGCGTGCGCCCATTTTGGTCGTCTTTGCCTTTTCGCTGGCGAACATCGAAGTCGCAATGATCTTAGGCTCCGATCAGATTCCGTTTTTTGCAGTGCATATGTTGAGGTGGTTGACCGATCCTGACCCGGTTTCGCAGCAGGCCGGTGCGATGGCTGTGCTTGGGTTACTGAGCGTTTTGCTCCTGCTCTCGCTCGCATGGGTGTCAATGGACCGCCGTCTTGTTTCAGATGTTCAGACGCCAATTAATACGCAAGGCATGCCTCAAGCCCTGTTTTCGAGTTTGGGCGCAGTCCTCGTGTTGGGTTGTATGGCGTCCCTGTTTTTGTGGTCGATTGCCGGTAGTTGGTCCGTGCGCGAGGCATGGCCGTCAGTCACAGCCACCTCCTTGTCCCGCGTCGCATTGAGCGCACAGAGGGTTTGGCTGACCACCGCGGGCTTAGGTCTTGTCGTCGCTACGTTGGCTGTCGTACTTGCTGTGATCTGGCTTGAATGCATGACGACATCGGCAGACCCGACTGAGTTGGGTTTGGTGGGGGTTCCTGTGCTCCCAAAGTCCTGCCGATGTCCGGCTGGATTACTGGGTTGGTTGTACGTTTTGGGATTGATCAGGTTTGGTGCGGTAGTTTCGGTCACCTGTTGGTCGCCTTACCCTATGTCTTGGTTTGTGTTATCGGATGCCTGGACGTCGGTCCGAATCAGAGCGCGTCTTGGTTGTTGAGCGGTTGTCGGTCGCTCAAGCGATGTGGCGACTTTGGATCCCGAGCACAGTCTGAGTTTACTTATTTACCTTCGCGGTGGCTTTTCCGGTCAGTCTGAGCCTGTACACTCCAGACACTGTTGTTGGGCGGCGGCCGGGTGGAAACATTGATCACTGAGTTGGTTGTAAATCTCTCGGGAGATCGGCGTTCAGCGGCCGCATATGGGCTCTGGAATACAGTATTACCTTGGATGATGTTCATCGGCGTCGCTTTGTGTGGTCGGTTGTTGTGGCGAAACCGGATTGGAATGCGAGGGTATGCGCATGCTTGAACTGACCAATCTGGCTGCCTGTCGGGATGGACGGCCATTATTTGCACCGATTTCGGTCGCCATTGCGCCTGGCGAGGTCGTCACGTGCATGGGGCCCTCAGGACTTGGCAAAAGTAGCCTGTTGCAAGCACTGGTCCTCCCTGGTTCAGGCCTGTCGTTGACTGGCGAGGTCCGGCTGGATGGGCAGTTGCGACCCAATGCATCTCCACTGCGTGGCCTAACGCAGACCGTATTGCAAGATCCATTGCTGTTCCCACATTTATCGGTTGGTGCGAATGTGGGATTGTCGATTGCGGCACTGCCGAGGCAATCCCGCCAGAGCAAAGTAAGTGCGGTCTTGGACAGGTTAGGATTGGGTGGTTTCGCAAGTCGCGACCCCATGACATTGTCGCGGGGCCAGAGAATGCGGGTGTCGTTGGCTCGAGCCCTGGTCGCTGAGCCCCAGATTTTACTCTTGGATGAACCGTTCAGTGCGCTGGATTCGGACCTGCGTGAGCACGTTAAAACGCTGGTATTTGAGACCGTATTGCAAGGTCAAATGATGGCTTTTTTGGTTACCCATCAAGAAGCAGATCGACCAGATTCAGGAGCCATGGTGTGTTTGACGCCCTACTTGTCCGACGATTAAAGAAACCTTTGGAGTGCATGGCCCGGCCATTAGCAGAACGGGGGGTAAGCGCCAACTCGCTTACAGTCATTGGCTTTGCCATGGGTCTCGTTGGCGCCTTGAGTATCGCCATTGATGCGATGTGGATTGCGCTTGTGGCCTTGGCAGTGAACCGGCTCATGGATGGCTTAGACGGGGCGGTTGCGAGGCTCAGTCGACCCACTGAGATGGGCGCCTACTTAGACATTGTTTTGGACTTTGTGATTTACAGTTCCGTGCCGCTGGCATTTGCAATACGCGATCCCAGTGATGCAGTGGCAGCGGCTTTTCTGCTGTTTTGTTTTATGGGGACGGGCTCGAGCTTTTTAGCTTTTTCAATTTTTGCTAAAGCACATGGGTGGTCGAATGCGCGCCTCAAAGACAAGTCGATTTATTATCTCGAGGGACTCACTGAGGGATTCGAAACGATCCTCGTTTTGGCCCTGATGTGCCTGTTTCCAGAGTGGTTTTCGGTACTGGCTTATGGGTTTGGTTGTCTGTGTTTGATCACAACCTTGAGTCGAATCCGGAATGCATCCATCGCCTTGCATGGCATTTCGGGTACGGACCCTGATAGTCTTTCACAAACCAAATAGGAGTTGGTTATGAAATCCCTCATCAAAGGCGTCTTAGCCGCCTCTTTGATTGCTGTGCCAGCCTTTGCCAACGAGCCGAAGAGCGATCTTGAAAAGTTAAGTTACAGCCTTGGCGTTATTCTTGGAGAGCGAATCCAGAATGATTTTGGCGATCTGGATCCTGACTTTGTGTTGCAAGGCCTCATGGATTCAAAGAATGCGGACGGATGGAAAATGGATCGACCAGCGATCAACCAAGCCGTTCAGGATGCACAAGCGCGAGCTCAAGCAGCGCAACAACAACAAATTGAAGCAATGGCAGAAGCAAATTTGAAAACAGGTGAAGAGTATTTGGTAGCGAACGCGAAGAAAGATGGCGTGACTGTCACGGCATCGGGTCTTCAGTATCGCGTGTTGACTGCAGGTTCCGGTGATGGACCGCAGGCAACAGACACTGTGCGTGTGCATTATGAAGGACGGTTGACCTCAGGCGACGTGTTTGACAGCTCTTATCAGCGCGGTGAGCCGGTGAGTTTTCCGCTCAATGGCGTGATTCCAGGTTGGTCTGAGGGCGTTCAGTTGATGACCCCGGGCGCGAAATATGAATTCACAATTCCTGCAGCCTTAGCCTATGGCCCGTCTGGAACGGGTCCAATCCCACCAAACTCTGTTTTAGTTTTTGATGTGGAACTTTTGGAAATTAACCCTGCGAACTGATCAGGGTTGATTCACATAGGCTGCAACGAAGGCATCAAAACTGCCTTCGTTGGCAGCCGCGAGTTGTGCTTCTGTGAGGAGGCTCTCTGCGGCAATTGTTGCGAGCCGTGCATGTTCTTCCGAGTCCACATGGTTTCGCCAGGTTGTGTGGTGTTGTTCAGCCATTTTTAGGCCAAAAGTGAGGTGCCCCTCATCGAGCGTGGCCTGTTCCACCTCTTCAGACAAGAGTGGGCATCCAGCCTGCAAACGCACTCGCGCGTCGACCAATGCATCGGTGTGGTGCGTCACGGACTGGGCTGCATCAAGAATCGCCGCCAATTCATCGAGTGAGTCGAAAAACTCAAGTGCTGCTTGATGCAGTCCACGGCTGTCATCGTAGGTCTGATGTGTTTGCCGGCCAGCCCATGTGGTCCGCGCGTTGATGCCATTGATTGCAACACATTCGGCGTCGGTGAAGAGTGCGCTATCAGCAACGGCTGCTGCTGCCATCATCAACGTGATGAGACCCGCTTCGGTCTCTGAAATTCCGTTGCGTGCGTAGGGATTGAGATCAATGGCCCGCACCTCGAGGTATTCAATGCCGCGATTGATGAGCGCGCGAACAGGGCGTTCGCCTGGTTCTTGAATGCGCTTGGGTCGAATGCTCGAGTAGTACTCGTTTTCGATTTGCAGCACCGCGGTGTTCAGTTGCTTAAAGCCGTTGTCGTCTTTGAGCCCGATACCCTCGTAGGTCGGCCAAGAGCGGCGCACCGCGTCGGCGAGGCTTTGGCAATAGGTGTCCAGATAATTGAAGCAAATATTGATCGACTCTTGAGCGGTGGATTGGTAGCCGAGATCACTCATTCGGAGACTGGTGGCGTGTTGTGCGATCCGACTGCGGCCGCTTATTTGGAATCGATCGGTCGCGAGTAATCTAAAACTCTCATCCACAGCAGGACTGGCGCCGGTCAGTAGCATCAAAATCCATTGAATTCGGCGGAAATTTCGAATGGTCTCAAAGTACCCGGTGTCTCGCATCCGGCGTGGATCAAGGCCATCTGGATGTCCGTCGCGGGCTGCGCGCCAGGCCCAAAAGTCATCGCTAAACGAGAGATTAAAGTGCACACCTGCAATGGTTTGCATTTGTCGGCCATATCGAAATCCAAGGCCCCGGCGGTACACCGTTTTGAGTCGACCGATGTGGCTCTCACCGTAGTATGCGAGAGGGATGTCGCAGTCGGATTCCGGTAGCCAGCAGGGCATCGACAGTGGCCATATCCGCTCATCCTCGCCGAGAACGGTCGCGGCAAATCCCTGAAGTGCATTAAGTTCGGCGAGTGCATCGCTTGGCGTAGCATGCGTGCCGGTTACGAATTCCAGCAAGGCTTCTGAGTAGTCTGTCGTGATTCGTGGGTGCGTCAGTGCAGAGCCGAGTGCGGTGGCATGGGGCGTCTGCGCCAAATGGGCGTCTTTGGTTGAGACACGAAGACCTTCCTTTTCCAAGCCAAATCGCATGCCTTTGAGATGCTCAATGAGTGCATTACGTTCGGTTTCGCTGGTTGCAATATGAGAGACGATTGGAAGTTTTAAGTGCACACCATATCCAAAGCTTGAAGCCACCTGTCCGCATCGTTACGGCGTGAAAGTTCGTCGCGAATCGCCGCGATCAGGCGTTCAAGTCGCTGTTGATAGTCTTGGTTTGAGTCGCCGCGGTCCTTTGCATCCCATGGGCCTGCAGTTTCTGATTGCCCAGCTGGGATTGAGAGTCCAAGAGCACCGTAGGGCTCCCAGTCGGTGCAGTAGTACATCGCGGTAATAATGGCACTCTCTTCTGACGCGGATAATGGTTCGCCTCGACCAATTTGACCCCCATGCCAGCCAGCATTAACCAAGAAACACCGGGTTTCATGCGCTTCTAAGAGGTCCTCGAGAATGTACACATAATCATCCAGATTCCGGGGTAACAGCGAATCCATAAAACCAGGAGTAAACCGAATATCAAGTTCGGCCTCATGGCGTTCAAGTGGGCCTAAGTGATTGCCATAGCCGAGGATAAACCACACCAATGCCTGTTCTTTGGAGATCCTCGCCAGTGGCGGTAGTACTCCGAGCGGGTCCGTTGTCAAGATCACGAGTTGGTTCGGCCCTCGTGTATCCGACACCTCTGTGGCATGCAGTCTACTGAGCGGAACGACCAGATGGGTCGGTTCATTGGGCTCATCTAATGGATCGAGCAGTGTTGGCTATCGGTGCCGATCGGCAGGCAAATTCTCGGCAATGGTTCGAAGGTCGGTGCGTCCGGCTAATCGGATGGGTAGAGGTGTGAATTCACAGTAAGTCGGCAACCCGTCGGCTGGGCAGTACAGTCAGACGCCAGCCACGATAATCACGGTCCCCAATAGGTCGCCCACTGGCGCGGTGCCAGAGTGGTTTTGCGTCCCTGCCGGGCCGAGAAAATGGTGGCTCTAGTCCCCTTGGGCGGCCGCATATGCGGTGGCAATGTATCTTTCTCAGGCGGCAAAAGCCGAGCACGCGGTGGTGCTGCGCCCGCATCTCACCAGTGGATTTTAGATCACCGCCCATCAGAACGCAGCGCTTCCCGGTATCACATGAGGATCACACCATTTCCGTTAACGATGATTTCAGCAGCTTACCAAAGGCATCAAAGTGGCGCCCAAAATCAACTTCACTCCAGCTTCTCTCTGGGGTTTAAAGTCCTCAGGATATAGCGCAGGGTGGTGACAACTCATAGCATGCCAGGCTTTGGAGTGGTGATTTGCAAAGGGACTGCAATGTCGGGATCGACACCGAGGTGGGCATGCAGTCATTGCCGGCATGTCCTCACAGTGTTGTCTTTAACACTGGTCCCAAATGCCTTTGAACACAGCGTCTTCGGCAAAGGAGTGGAATTGCGCATCGGCACGGATGACATCTGTCACCGAGGGTTCATTGACCCATAGCGCTACACGGCCGCGCTACGCTCGGTATGCTGGACAATGCCAGAAGCGGTAGGAACGTCCCTCGTCTGCAAGACAAGAGCATGCTCAATGAGTTCCGCTGAAGAAGTCATCAAGCGACTCGGCCCCGTCTATCTTCGCGCCGTTAGTAGCCAGACCCGTGGCTGATCCAGAAAAGCCATTCCTAAGTCAGCCTGATCAGCAAAAGATGTGCCTGTCCCCTGCGTGGCGAGAGGTCGAGAGTTTCGCGTGCTGCTCCTCAAAAAAGCTGTTTGACTTCTGTTTCGCCGAGCGCGTGAATGGCTCGCGCGGGCGATCGCGGGCTGGCTACAGCCCAAGTGCACCGGCCGCGACTCCAGGCCCATGGCGAGTTCGTGAAGAGTCTGTACGTTAAGCGGACCGCATCCTGGCGGAAGCTCTGCAGGTGTGACAGGTCTCAGCCAGGGCAATGAGGGTTTGCCACGCATCATGGTCTTGGCTGTGTCCCCCTTCGGTTGGGAGCCGTTGCAGCAGCATACCGCCGCAGGATGTGCCATCACCGGCTAACCAGAGCCGCGTGTCCAGTTGTTCGGAATTGGTGAAGTACAGGTTCAGGCATTCGGCAATCGAATTCGCGTCCAGTGGCACGATCCCTTGATAACGCTCGCCGTGGTTTGGGTCGACTGTTACGGCCAGGTACCCATCGCCCATGAGAGTTGAAAAATCTGCGTCTGTAATCCCCTCATCCCATTGTGCGGTGGCGCGAATGCGTCCGTCGGAGCTGCACTCCGCAACGAGCATTCGTATTGGGCCATTGCTTTTTGCTTGCAAGATCATTTCACCGTCGAACTTCAGCATGTTGGTGAGAATGCAGGCCGCAGCGGAGAGCTCTTGGCACAGTCGTTTGACGGGCTCAGGCATCTGTTGGTGATTTAGCATGGCGTCTGATGCGTTAAGTAAACGCACTGTAATGATGCGAGCATCTCGTGTTTGCTCACACTGATAACGTCGTACCAGATCGCGGTCCGGGCCCAGATCTGTCATTCAGATACTCCTTTGAGGCGCGTGATTTGTCGTCGTTCACGTTTATTGGGCCGATGATCGGTTGGCTGAAATCCAGCACGCTCGTATCGCCGCAGGTCTTGCTCGGTTTCGCGTTTTGTTCTGGACGCTTCGGTCTCTTGGTACAACAACGCCGCTTCAGCGGCTGGGCGACGATCTTCTCGGACCGCCATCACCTCGACAACGAATTCCGTTTGCCCTCGCGAGATGTGCATCACCTGCCCAGGGAGAACTGATTTCGAAGGTTTGGCTTTAACCCCGTTGATGCGGATTTTTCCACCATCGATTGCATCTCTCGCCATACCGCGCGTCTTGAAAAAGCGCGCGGCCCAGAGCCATTTGTCCAGCCGAACACCGCCGTCGCTCATGCAGTGACCCTGCGAAGCTCAGGGAATAGAACATCAAAGTCTTCGATCCCCTGCTTCCAGTGTGTGCGTGGTGGTTCAGCCAGATTTGGATGGCGGATTTCAATAATTTCACGGACACCGGCGCGCTCTGCGGCATCGAGTACCCGTGGCGAGTCATCGACAAAGACGGCTCGATTTGGATCGATTGCGTGGAGGTCAAAGAGCTGGCGCCAAAAATCGGGATGTTCTTTTGCGACGCCAAAATCATGACTCGAGACGATTGCATCGACCCATCGGTCGAGCGGAACGACGTCCAGTTTGAGGCGCACAACGTCGGGATGCGCGTTGGTGGCAATAATTGTGCGCAGTCGAGAGCCATTGAGGATTTCGAGGAACTCCTCGGCATGCGGGCGATAACGGATAAGGTGAGCGAGCTGACGCTTCGCCTCGATCAGGTCGATGCCAAAAAATTCAGCCCAGTAATCGGTGCAATACCAGGCCAGGGTGCCTTCGTGCCTCTCAAGTTCCCGATGAAATCGATCACGAATCTCCTCTTCGGCTTCGCCTGTCAGTTGCGATACGACGCTGTGGACATTGCGAAGCCAGAAGGTCGCATCATAGTGCAGGTCGAGTAACGTGCCGTCCATATCGAGGAGTACATCATCGATCTGGCTCCAGTCGACGCTATAGGGCATAGGGTGCGTCCTTTGGCAGATTCAGTAACTGGATGACGGCTTGATAGATTCGTGCGATGTCATCCAATCCGGCATAGCGGCCACTGGGTCCACCATGGCCCGCATGGAGTTCGGTGTATAACAGAATGGTCCCGCCAGTACCCCGTTCTTTCAGTCTTGCAATCCATCGCTGGCTCCCAATGGAGAGTCACTGCGTGGATCGGTCAGTCCTGCGGTGTAAACAGGGATACTCGCGCGACTCCCACCATCAAAGTGGGCGAATAATGCGCGAGCCGTCGATAGGCGTCCGGCGATTCAGATGGATTACCCCACTCAGGCCATTCGGGTGGTGTTAATGGTAAGTCTGCATCGAGCATCGTCTCTAAGACATCGACAAAAGGAACATCTGCAATCACGCCTTTAAAAAGTTCAGGGCGTCGCATGGCCACTGTGCCGACCAGCAACCCGCCTGCACTGCCGCCGTGGAGAACAATCCGGCCAGCCGAGGTCAATCCATCGCGGATCAGTGTTTCCGCAGCACCGATAAAGTCGTTGAACGACTGGTCTTTTTCGGCCATCCGCCCGCCCTTGTACCACTGGTGCCCATTTTCCATTCCACCCCGGACGTGCGCCGTGACGTGGAGTACGCCGCGGGTAAGCAATGTACGTCTTGATGCGCTGAAGGCCGGCGTCAGACTCATGCCATAGCTTCCATAGCCGGTGAGGAGTACCGGTGTGTCAGGACCGGGTGTCACATCACGATGATGCACCAGAGTCAGAGGAATGCGTGTCCCATCACCTGAGACGCCGTAGCGACGCGTGACGACATAGTGTGTCTCGTCATGCCCGTTCGGCGGAGCCGAGACTTTCAATACGGTCTGTTCGCCCGTGGTGAGGTCGATTTCCAGAACGCTCGGTGGTGTCGCAGGTGTGGAGTAGCGCATGCGGATCTGATCGCGATTGTGCCCCGGAAGCGGATCAAGATGACTGTCGTGAATTTCGGTGGGCAAAGGGATCGGCATGCGGATTTCGAATGCATCGAGATTCGATTCACAGATCAGATAACGTCCGCATCCTTCGCGGGAAATCTCGACCACCCAATGCGAAGCCAGCACTTCATAGTCTGTGAAGAGCTCGCCGTCTTCGGGCGCCCACAGCAATCGCCAGGATTCAGGGTTTGCCATCTGCTCAGTGGTGGGAATTGGCGCGACGAACAGGGCGTAATCAGGGTGCTCATAGTTCGCGCGCAGTAATAACTGATCGCCGACCTGCTCAATCTCATACTCCAGTTCCGGGATCCAGTCGGTGACTGGAATGGGAGTGAGCGATTGCAGATCGGCAGGCAGCAGGAAACACTGGTTGGTTTGATGGTCATGCGAGTCGATGGTGATCCAGGCTTCGGTACTGGTTTTACCAAGACCAATGAAACGCCCTGGGTGATCGAGTGCAAAGACCAGCACGTCTTCCGACTGGTCTGTACCAATGCGGTGGCACCAGACGGACGATGGGCGCTGATGCTCATCAAGGCGAGTGTACAAGAGCGTTTGACTGTCTGAGCCCCACTCAAAGTCGCCACGGCAATCGGTCAGCGGCGTTTCAATGACATGCGCAGACCCCGCTGCGAATAGACTCAATGTGTACCGTTCAGATCCGTGTAGATCCTCGGTCACTGCAAAAACGCGATGGTCTGGCGAGTGATCAGCACTGCCGACATCGTAATAGTCTGTGCCCTCGGCACGTTGGTCGCCGCAGAGTAGGACCTCAGTGGCTCCGTTCTCGTCTTGCCTGAGAAAGTCAGGGTGCTCTGCCCCTGCAACAAACCGCTGCCAGTAGCGATATCGACCGTCCTGAATCGGTACCGATTCATCGGCGTCACGAATCGTGGATTTCAGTTCATCGAGAATCCATTGCCGGCTATCTGGCCCACCGAGCCACTGTTCAGACAGGGTGTTTTCGCTTTCTAAATGTTGCCGAATGGCCTCGGGAAGTGTTTCTGGATCCTCCAGAACTGCCTGCCAATTTTGGGCTTTTAGCCATTGCGTGTGGTTGTTTCGGGTTTGCATGGCGCTAGTGTACGCTAGCGCGATTCGCTTGTGAGGTCCTATGGCAATCGCTGACTGGTTACGCATATTCGTTCTGTCGTTGGTATGGGGTGGATCGTTTTTCTTTGTTGAGGTGATGTTGCTTGAGTTGCCGCCTTTGACGTCGGTTTTTGGCCGCCTGGTCATCGGGGTACTCGGTTTATTGGTGCTGTTGCGGTTATTGGGCCATGCGCTTGCGCCTTTGTGGGTTCAGTGGCGACCTTTTGCCTTCATTGGTTTGGTGAATACCGCGATTCCTTTCACATTGATTACCTTTGGACAGACGCAGATTACTGGCTCGCTGGCTTCGATTATTAATGCATCGACGCCGATCATGACGGCGCTGGTTGCGCATGTGATGACAACGGACGAGCGGCTGTCGGTACCGAAGGCGCTGGGAATTGGCATGGGATTTTCTGGCGTCTTGGTGCTGTTTGGGCCGGCTGCATTCCGTGCCGATGCGACGTTGATTGGAATGATGGCGGGTCTGACAGCCACGCTCTGTTATGCCTTTGGTTCGGTGTATTCGAAACGGTTAAAGCACAATCCTGCACTGGTGAATGCGACAGGTCAGGTGGGCTATGGGATGCTTTGGATGTTGCCGGTGGTTTTTTTGGTCGATGCCCCATGGGGACTGCCGATGCCAAGTCAGGGCCCGCTTTTGGCTCTGCTCGGGATTGGTTTGCTATCGACAACCTTTGCGTTTTATTTGTACTTCCAAGTGCTGAAGACCGCCGGCGCAAGCAATGTGGTACTGGTCACGTTCTTGGTGCCGGTATCTGCCTCTGCGCTCGGTATCCTATTCCTCGGCGAGGCACTGAATCTGCACGATGTGATTGCCTATCTGCTCATCGCTTCGGGATTGGCGGTAATTGACGGTCGATTGGTGCGCGCTCTTGGCTTTTTCAGACTAAAGTCGCATACTTAAGTTCATCGTTAGAACTTGGAGGTCTAATGCGATATCTCACAGGATGCCTCAGTCTTGTTTTTTCAAGCATCGCGATGGCTGCGCCACAACAAGCGACCTTTGCTGGGGGTTGCTTCTGGTGCCTTGAATCTCCGTTTGAAAAGATGCACGGTGTTTCCGCTGCAGTGTCAGGCTACATGGGTGGTTCGCAAGCAGACGCTACCTATGCACAAGTTGCAGCGGGCCGAACCGATCATCTCGAAGTTGTGCAGGTGGAGTACGACGACTCCATCGTGACCTACGAGGCTTTGTTAGAGACCTTTTGGCGTCAAGTGGATCCAACCGATGCCGGTGGGCAATTTGTGGATCGTGGGCCACATTATCGAACAGCGATTTTTGCACATACGCCTGAGCAAAAGGCGCTTGCATTGGAGTCCGTTAGGCGACTGAACGCGGCTGCGATTTTTGATGCGCCGATCGTGACCGAGATCCGCGATGCGATGCCCTTCTATGTTGCTGAGGACTACCACCAGGACTACTACAAAACCAACACATTGAAATACAACTTTTATCGGTTCCGTTCAGGTCGCGACCAGTTCTTGGATTCGGTATGGAAAGGCCGGGACGATTTCCGGATTTTCGCTGAATCCAAACCAAAAATGGCAAGATTCAACAAGCCACCTGTGGAAGAGATTCGCCAAAAGTTAACACCAGAGCAGTATCGAATCACGCAAGAGGATGGGACTGAGCCACCCTTTAATAACGCCTATTGGAACCTGAAAGAGGACGGCATCTTTGTTGACGTGGTCTCAGGTGAGCCGCTCTTTAGTTCGTTGCACAAGTACGATTCCGGCACCGGATGGCCGTCTTTTTGGCGTCCACTCGAAGAGGAGCTGATTGTGGAGCGCGAGGATCGATCGCTCTTTATGACGCGGACCGAGGTGCGTTCAAAGTTCGCTGATTCCCATCTCGGACATGTGTTCCCCGACGGTCCGGCCCCCACAGGTCTTCGGTATTGTGTGAATTCGGCCGCACTGGAATTCATTCCAGTCGCGCAGCTCGAGGCGCGCGGTTATGGGCATTATCTTCCGCAGTTTGAGCAAGCAAGCCGGATTGTCACGGATTGATTGAAAGCAATCCGGAAACACCTCATGATCGTTGCTCTAAGTAATGATAATGAGGACACCCCATGCCGATTACGATTTCACACCGCGGTGACATGATTCAGGTTGCCGGAAACCTGCCTGAGGTTGGCGCAAAGGCCCCGGACTTCAGCCTAGTTGCCAATGATTTAACAACCACGAGCCTTGCAGATTTTGCTGGCAAGAATTTGATTCTCAACATTTTCCCTTCGATTGATACCCCGACCTGTGCACAAAGCACGCGCCGTTTTAACGAAGAATTGGCTGCGCTTGAGAACACGCATGTCCTGTGTGTGAGTGCGGATTTGCCGTTCGCGCAATCCCGTTTCTGTGGTGCAGAGGGCTTGGAGCGTGTGCAGACGGGTTCGACTTTTCGCTCAAATTTCTCGGATGACTATGGTGTGACTATTCTGTCTGGGAAGCTCGAGGGGTTGACCAGTCGTGCCGTGGTTGTAATCGACGGCCAGGGTACAGTGAAACACGTCGAGTTAGTCCCTGAGATCGGTCAGGAGCCGGATTACGCAGCCGCTTTAGCTGCGATTTAATCGGTCTTTATCATCGAGGCGAGACGATTTCGAGTGTGCTCGGTCGCCGCCTCAGCTTCTTGTGTCAGTGTGTCATAGAGGGCGATCAGCTCGAATGCCATCGGCGTCAGCACGCTGCCGCCGCCCGCTTGGCCACCCGTCTGCGTGACAAGAACAGGCTCGCGCAGCGAATCATTGAGTTCTTGGATCAGAAGCCATGCCCTGCGGTAGGACATCCCGATCGATTTTGCTGCCTTGGATAATGAGTGCTCGGCGACGATGGCATTCAGTAAAGCGATTTTTCCCGGGCCGAGAAGTGTATGTTGCTCGCCCATCACCAGCTTCAGTTTCAACTGAGGTTGGATCATCAGCAGTCCCTGTCGGTCACCTTGCGCGTCACTTTGCGCGGATGCAGCACATAACAGGTGCCGGTCTTACTATCGCCACGCGTTACAAACATGCGATAGGGATTACTTCTGACGGTCACGTTCATCGGATCGCCTGTGGGGCGCTCAAAGGTGGCCTGGGCACCGCCGAGTACTTGCAACGAACACGCTGTCATAGACCGCTCCGAAGCGGAGACGCCGACTTCTCTGAGATTGCTAATGATATCTTTGCAAAACTCTTGGCTTGTATCCGAGCGCGTGAAACTCCGCGCTTCCGCGAGGGTTGCGCTGACGATAAAACTCAATGCGAGAATGATGTGTGTCATCGCCCTAGGCTAACAAAGCTTCGGCACAATTTCAGCGTTAGTGCGCATGTCGTGACGGGTTTGTGGTTTGCGGGCGAGTTTCCGACATCAGTTTCATGACCTTCGCAATCCCCCAACCCATGGCACCAATCATGAGCGCCACAATCAGTAGGCTTGGCCAAAGCGTATTGAAGGTTTCAATATCGATTCCAAACATGTTGCGTCCTCCTGTGATGACACAGTCAGGTTACGCCCGCTTAGCGATCTGTTGATGGCACGTGTCGTCAAACACTTGATTGAGATCAGCCTTTTCGTTCGTCGAGTTCGAGAAAACGCTCGAATTTCAGCTCAAGGTCTTCTTGCAGGGCCTTATACCGCGCTGTTTCTGAGCTGACATCTTTTGGGTCTTGGGTGAAAAAGCTGGGGTCTGCCATTGCCAACTCGATGGCAGCGATGTCTGCTTCAAGACGTTCAATCTGTTCACTGAGCTCGTTGTATTCACGCTGCTCATGGAATGCGAGTTTTTTCCGTTCAGGTGCTAAAACCGGTTCTGGTGTTCCGCTTTCCTTCGCTTTCGACTGGACTTGGGGTGTCGCCGGATCGGGGCGTTGGCGTAGCCAATCTGAATAGCCGCCAACGTATTCGCGCAGTTGGCCATCCGGATCGAAAGACCAGAGACTGGTCACCACAGAGTCAATAAAATCTCGATCGTGGCTCACTAAGATCAGCGTGCCTTGGTATTGAAGTAAGGTGTCACGGAGCAGGTCGAGGGTCTCCAGATCGAGATCGTTGGTTGGCTCATCCATGATCAAGAGATTCGCGGGGCGCAGAAAGAGCCGTGCAAGTAATAGGCGGTTACGCTCGCCGCCCGAGAGCATACGAGCGGGCCCACGGGCTCTCTCGGGCGAGAACAAAAAGTCCTGCAAGTAGCCGATGATGTGTTTTTTACCGCCACCGATTTCAACAAAGTCTGAGCCGTGTTGCAGGTTGTCGATCACACTTGCATCGTCGTCCAGTGTTTCCCGCAGCTGATCAAACAGTGCCAATTCGATATTGGTACCGAGCCGAACCTGACCGGACGTAGGCTCCAATTGCCCAAGTAAGGTCTTGATTAGGGTACTTTTACCTGCGCCATTGGGTCCAATCACACCAATACGGTCACCGCGCATGACGGTGGTTGAGAAATCGTTGAATAACCTTTTGCCACCCAAAGAAAGGCTAAGCTCGCTGGCTTCGACAACGAGTTTTCCAGACTTCGAGGCGTCGGTCAGTGTGAGTTCAGCGGAGCGTTGACGTTCGCGACGTGCATTCCGCTCGCGCCGTAACTGCTCTAACGCGCGGACCCGTCCTTCGTTGCGCGTTCGCCGCGCTTTAATGCCTTGCCGAATCCACTCTTCTTCCTTGGCAAGCTTCTTATCAAACTGTGCGAATTGCTCTTCTTCAGCGGCGAGTTCTTGATCGCGTCGCTCCAGATAGGTCTCGTAATCACAGGAGTAACTTCTCAACACACCGCGGTCGAG
>JAGYIK010000120.1 GCA_018402605.1 Litorivicinus sp.
CGGTAATCTACCCGCCGTATTAATTGCGGCCTGCGCATTTAATTTGTTGCTATACAAATTGATTAAAGGGCAAACATTGCGTAACCGACCCTGCACAACATGGGAAGCAATCAATCCCATCACGCCGCCACTGGACCACTATAGTTTCCCGAGCGGGCACACTCTGCATGCAGTGAGTATTACGTTGATCGTATTACCGGTTTTGCCGCTCCTTGGATTGATACTCGTTCCTTTGACGGTCTTGATCATGTTGTCGCGGGTTATTTTGGGATTGCACTACCCAAGTGATGTGTTGATTGCGACAGCAATCGGCTGGATGGTCGCCTCAGTCGCTGGGCTGTTTGTCGCCATCTAAACGACTGCGTCGTTGATCCCAAGCGTATAATATCGGCGCCAAAATTCGATCATACACACAGACTGAAAACCCATAGAGACCGGGTAAGGCGACGACACGCGCCAGATGTCGATAGCCGGGCATCTCCCGCCAAAGTGCAAG
Organism: Litorivicinus sp.; assembly: GCA_018402605.1. Classification (GTDB taxonomy): domain Bacteria; phylum Pseudomonadota; class Gammaproteobacteria; order Pseudomonadales; family Litorivicinaceae; genus HIMB30. The sequence goes on from JAGYIK010000120.1 coordinate 497, forward strand.
AAATGCATCAACACCAATCCTCACCTCACCTGACGGCAAGCGGACGTGAAGACGTTTCTTGGCTGTGTCAGCCGAGAGCCCTGTAGCCATTAAGACATGGCCTTCCTCAGAGATCTTTTCAAACTCGAGAGGAAGGTCACGCTTTAAAGATAAACCCCGGTAGTGCTCAATTTCAAATGAGCACACCGGGCATTTGTCGTTGTAGAGAACAGTCAGTTTTTGCATACCTTCACAGTATGCTCTGACTGATGAATTACAAGTTACACGCGGCAATCAGCAGGAACAAAGGCATTTAGCGTGCTCGAAGACACCTCGCAGTCCCAAAGGAGATTTTGATTCGATACCGTCGGGGAGAATTCGATCGATCCTTGATCCAATGCAGAGTTGCCAGGGAAGCTCTGCAGTTCGACAGTAATCACGCCATTCGCGACACCAATACTCTCAACATAGGTGGATGAAATATTGGTGCTCGCAGGTAGTCCGGCCTCTGCATTATCGAGGGGCAAATTGCCTTTGGAAATATAGGCCTCACTGACAGAGGCTTTCACTTGAGAGGCCATCGAGATGGCTTCAGAAACCTTTGCGCGGGTTGCGTAATCTTGATAGGCCGGAATCGCCACCACCGCCAAAATGCCAACAATGGCCACCACAATCATCAACTCAATCAGTGTAAATCCGCGTTGTACGCTAAACATCGTATCTCTCCTTGTGTCTGTCATACGATGACCAGACCCTAGCCGAAGCGCGACATGCTGCGATGTTCACCCTGCCCTTCAGTCCAACTTGGCGGTATGGGACAGATGTCCGCTCTACAGTCTCGGACATGGATGCTCTAGACACACTCGAACTGGCCAGTCATGCCGGCCTACCCTGGGTTGACCTCTCGCTTGTATTGCCGCGGGCAATCAAGCCGACTGAACTTGGGCCTGAGCTGCAACTTCCAATGCTCGGCGGGTTGCCACTGGTTGCCCATTCGAATCGTCTCCAGTATCTGATGCCCTACCAGATACTGGCGTTAACAGACCAAGTCGATTTCGACCGCTTTACAGCACGTCAAGATGATGAGCACACGCTAGAGTTTGAAGACGAACGAACAGAAGAAGCTGAGCTCACACAAGCACCCTTAGTGCGTTACACACGTCACCTATTACTCGATGCGATCAGTCAGGGCGCTTCGGATATCCACATTAATCCAGACCCACAGGGTTACCTTGTCAAATTCCGAATTGACGGATTTCTGCAAACCCAACCCGCGGCACCCGGGCAACTCGAGAAACGTTTACTGGCGCGGATTAAAGTCATGGCCAATTTGGATTTAACAGAGAGCGGGCAAGCTCAAGACGGTGCGCTGTTCGTCGATGATGCGATCGGACGGCGGCGGCGATTTCGGGTGTCGGTCCTTCCGTCACTGCACGGGGAAAAAGCCGTTCTCCGACTTGTCGGTCATGCATCCGGAATCCCAGAACTGCAAAGCCTCGGATTTACCCATGCGCAGTTGCAGGTGATCCGCGGACTCCTGCAAGCAACCCAAGGCTTGATTCTCATTACCGGACCGACAGGATCCGGAAAATCACTGACACTCGGGCGCATGCTGCTCGATCTCGCCCGTGATGACCGGCATGTGGCCTCAGTCGAGGATCCGATTGAGTTTGAACTACCCGATGTCCACCAGGTGCAACTGAACCGTCACCGGAATCTCAACTTCCCAACCAGTCTGCGCGCACTGTTGCGCCAAGATCCTGACGTTCTGATGATCGGCGAGATCCGAGACCAAGAGACTGCGGAAATCGCCATTCAAGCTGCTGAGACTGGCCACCTCGTACTCGCCACGCTGCACACCAAGCGTGCATGTGATGCGCCGAGCCGCCTCGCACATTTCGGTATCCATGCACACCACCTGAAATCAACGCTTCGGCATGTCATTGCCCAACGCCTTGTGCGAACCCTGTGCGGCATTTGTCAGGGCACAGGCTGTGGCGAGTGCCATCAGGGCTACCGCGGACGAACGGGTTTATTCGAGTTCTGGCGCCCTTCCGATCCTGAACGACCAGAAACAGACGACTACCAAGAATCCATCGCCCATCAGCTCACTCTGGGCCAAACCACACAAACGGAGATACAACGTGTCCTTGGCGAACATCATCCGATCGCACTTCCCTCAGCTGTCCATGACACGGGGATCAAATGAAGCCGATCTTCTCGGTCTGTGGGCGCCACTCCTCGGTGCTGGCCTCACCATCACCGAATCGGTGCAACTCCTTGCAGACACTGCGGAACTTCCAGCAGACCGACGCATATTTCAAACAGTGCTGCATGGATTGAAACGTGGGCTATCCATTTCTCAGGCCGCCATCCATGCTGAATTACCTGTCTCAGAGGGGGTCATCCAAGGTCTCGCTGCAGCCGAGCAATCTGGCAAGTTGGCGGATGTCCTCAGGCTCGCTGCTGTGGCATCTCGAAAACGCGCCTCCATGCGTGACAAAGCGTGGTCTGCAGCACGCTACCCTCTCATCGTCGGACTGATGGCGCTGATGATTATCTCTGCATTAGTCGTCTCGATTGTGCCCCGATTTCAGGCACTTTATGACCGACTCGGGTCCGATCTGCCGGCGCCGACACAACTCCTCATTGCGCTCTCAAACCTGTTAAACCAGCACGGGATAGCAGTCGGCATCACACTGTGTCTGGTTCTATGCGGTTGCGTTCTATTAAAGCGCTCTGTCTGGGGGCAGCGTTGGATTGATCGGGTACTCAACTATTCACCTGTCATCGGCCGCTTTCGACGCGACCTGTATTCACAAAGCGTGTGTTCGTATCTTGAGTTGCTGATTCGTGCG
>JAGYIK010000121.1 GCA_018402605.1 Litorivicinus sp.
CAGCGCGTCGATGAGTGCTGCTTGAATGTCGGCCGTGAGCCAATGTTTGGAATAATCGAGCCGAAGCCCTGCGCCCTCAGCGACAAAGGTCTGGGCCCGATGCGGATCTGCGTTGAAGAGGTCACTCAGAGTGGCCTGAAATCCGCCTGCAAGCGACTGCAGATCGTTCGTCAGCGGCGTGCGATTCAATGAATAATCGGTGAGCGACCGGAATCCCCACCGTCCTCGTCTTCGCCCTCCTCGGGCTCATCCTCAAAGTCATCTTCGAACATGCCAGCTTGTTCCAGATTGGCAACAAGACCTTCAGGCATTTGTTGATTGAATTCATCGATCAAATCTCTGACTACGGTCTGCAGCGCTTCGACTGCAATCTGATGGTTCTCCCGAATCGCATCATCTTCGATGTCCATTTGACCATGCCAATACAAACAGGCCGCCATCGCATCATGCGCCTCGTTGGCCACCTGATCATAAAATCCTTGATGTAGCCCGTCTTTTGACTCCGCTCGATAAATCGTAATCGTCAGATCTGCATCGTCCGCCCAGGGATCGAGCGTGGCTTGGCGGAGGATCATCCGCACTAAATACAGACGCGATCGGTGCTCCATAATGCAGATGGCATCATCCATGCGCATGGGTACACCATCTTCGCGTTCGGCGAGCGAGACATAGGCCGCCATCACGGGTGCGCTCAGCCAAGGGGTTTCATCATCTTCGCCGACCAACTGATCTGCCAATAAGCAATGCAAACATTCCAGTTCAGGTGATTTCAGCGCATATTCCGCCTGAAAGATTGTAAGATCGTCGGTCTGTCCCGCATGGCGGAAATCCTGGTTAAACAGGGTGACGGCATGCTCGGTGTGGGGAGCATCATCAAAGAGTTCGAGTGCTTGCAACATTGCATCCTTCTGGGCTGACGCCATAGTCTTACAGAGATTGAACCAAGAACAACAACACATGAGAACCCAAAACCCGTGACAGCTTACTTTTTAAGACGGATGTTGCTGGTGATTCCCACCTTCTTGGGCATCACCTTGTTGGTGTTTACACTCACGCGGCTCGTTCCCGGTGGCCCAATTGAGCGCATGATGACAGAAATGCAGCTCGCGCAGGAGGGGGTACCGGCTTTGCAACAGGGTCCCGAGCGCGGTGGCGTGCTCAATGAGGCCCAGTTAGCCAGCCTGAAAGCCTACTATGGCTTCGATCAGCCGATTTTTGAGGCCTATCTCAATTGGATTGGAAATGTGCTTCGATTGGACCTGGGTGTCAGCACCCGGTACAACGAATCCGTCTGGACAATCATTGCAGAACGCCTGCCTGTCAGCCTGTACTACGGCATCACCACCTTAATTCTGACCTATCTGATCTGCATCCCATTGGGCATCGCCAAAGCACTTAAGCATGGCCAGCGCTTTGATCACACATCAAGTGCATTGGTTTTTATCGGCTACGCAGTGCCTGGTTATATTGTCGGTATTGCGCTGCTCACCGCATTCGCCTCAGAACTGGAATGGTTTCCTCTCGGGGGCTTTATTTCCGAGCGCTATGACGAGTTCACACCTATCGAGAAGGTCAAAGACGTCCTCTGGCACTCGATATTGCCTTTGATCTCTTACATGCTCGGTTCGTTTGCTGTCATGACCTTTATGATGAAGAACTCACTTATGGATCAATTGGCGCAGGATTATGTCCGTACCGCCTTGGCCAAGGGATTAAGTTTCAAAGATGCCGTTTGGAAGCATGCCGTACGCAATTCACTGATTCCGTTGGCAACACACTTTGGCAACAATATCAGCGTCATCTTATCGGGCTCGTTTCTGATTGAAACTGTGTTTAATATCAATGGGTTTGGGCTACTTGGTTATGAGTCGCTATTGGAGCGTGACTACCCGGTTGTGATGGGTATTTTGGTCATTTCGTCACTCTTGTTTCTGATCGGCAACATTTTGTCTGACCTGTGTGTCGCCGCTGTTGACCCACGGGTGCGTTTCGAATGATGCGCCTGGACCCCATTACACGCGATCGCCTTAGCCGATTCCGCGGCATTTCCCGCGGTTGGTGGAGTGCTGTCATTTTGGTCGCACTGATCCTGTTCTCGCTCGTTGCTGAACTCTTTGTCAACTCACGCGCACTGATCGTGCACTACCAAGGGCAATATTTCTTTCCAACCTATGGCGCAATGATTCCAGGCGATACCTTCGGTGAGTCGTATCAATACGAAACCAATTACAAAGTATTAGAAAGGCGGTTTGCTGAGGAAGACGCAGGTAACTGGGTTCTCATGCCGCTAATTCCATTTGATCCTTATGAGATCAATGTCTACGCCGGTGAGTTCGCGCCACACCCGCCGAGTATGGAGCGCGAGCACTACCTCGGGACTGACATTGCAGGCCGTGATGTGGCCGCACGGCTGATCTATGGGTTCCGCATTGCGATTTGGTTTAGCCTCGCACTCCTCGCAACCACCTATGTCATTGGTATCGTTCTCGGATGTTTGATGGGGTATCGCGGTGGTTGGTTCGACCTTGGCATCCAGCGCTTAATTGAAATTTGGAGCAATGTGCCCTTTCTGTACATCATCATGATTGTCGCCAGTATTGTGACGCCCGACTTTGGCATGCTGGTGTTCTTAATGGTCTTGTTTGGCTGGATGGGAATGACCTGGTACATGCGAACAGCCACCTATAAAGAGGTCAGTCGCGACTATGTGATGGCGGCTAAAGCCCTTGGTGCGAGTGATTGGCGCATTATCACACAGCATATTTTACCGAATACGATTTCAGTGATTGTGACCTTCATCCCCTTCTCTGTTGCCGGCGGAATTACGGCCCTCACCGCCCTCGATTACCTTGGGTTTGGGCTCCCGCCACCGACGCCCAGTTGGGGTGAACTGTTAAAACAAGGCACAGATCGACTCGATGCACCCTGGGTTGTGACCAGTGTGGTGAGCGGTCTGGTGTTGATTTTGGTGATGGTGACCTTTGTTGGTGAAGCCATCCGTGAAGCTTTTGATCCTCGTAGGTTGACGCGCTATGAATAAATCGTTCGTTTGTGGATTGGCTCTTGTAGGCTTGATTGGATGTTCTGCAGAACAGGAAACGACGCTGATTGGGTTTGATCCGGTCACTATGACCAGCGCGGATCAAGTCAATTGGACCCCTGAAAAAGCCCAGTTAAGAAAAGATGTGCTCACACCCTACCCCGCACTTGGCCTCGACGCGCTGCCGAGCAACCTGACATGGCAAACGCACTCCGGAGCGCCCTTTCTCGGTTCGGATGATGCGGTCAAGGGTGGTACGTTTTATACCAACCCCACGGTCTATCCACTGA
>JAGYIK010000122.1 GCA_018402605.1 Litorivicinus sp.
TGAGGCGATAGGGTTCGATGCGTTCGGACGCGATTAATCGACTCAAAATCAATGCTGCAACAGCTAAAACCAGTGCGTTCATCAAAATCCCTTCAAAGTTTTACAAACTGTAGCATGAGTGCAGTTACACTTGGATGATGTTCAATCCACTGTCAGTTTGTATAGGTCTTCGGTACACCCGCGCAAAGCGCCGAAACCATTTCATCTCATTTATCTCGGCTGTGTCCATGGCTGGGCTGACCCTGGGCGTGGCCGTTCTGATCTTGGTGCTTTCCGTTCTCAATGGGTTTGATCGAGAACTTCGTACCCGAATCCTCGGCACGGTTCCACATGCGCTGTTAGAATTTGAGTCCGCTCAAAGTGATCTTCAAGCGCTAGAAGAGATGCTGCTAGCCGATCCGGGCGTCTCTGGAGTCGCACCTTTAAATCAGGGTGAGGGTTTATTGGTGGCAAATGGTCGCACTGTCTCGGTCGCGGTACTCGGCGTTGATCCAGTTCGTGAAGCGGATGTCTCGATCATTCCGAGCCATATCATCCAGGGTGAGTTCAGTGATCTCAGCCGCACACGATTTGGCATCATTTTGGGAAGTGGAGTCGCTGCCCAGTTGGGCGTCATCGTCGGCGAGCAGGTGACGCTCCTCATTCCGGAAGCAACCATGAGCCTCGCCGGCGTGAATCCGCGATTGAAGCGATTATCTGTAATCGGGACGTTTGAGGTGGGTGCGCAGTTAGACAATCAATTGGCTTATGTTGAACTCAATGATGCAGCCAAACTCTTCCGGTTGGGCGATGGGGTTGCGGGGCTTCGTATCGAATTCAATAATTTGTTCGCGGCGCCACAGATGATCAGGCCCTTGGCGCAGTCTGCCAGTACCTTATTGGGTGAGCCGATTCGTTTTCAGGATTGGACACGGACCCAGGGCAATTTGTTTGAGGCTATTCAGTTAGAAAAAACACTGATTGCGCTGCTGCTGACACTCATCATTGCGGTGGCGGCCTTTAATATTGTTTCAACCTTGGTCATGGTTGTCACCGATAAACGCGCTGACATCGCAATTCTCAAAACCATCGGTTTGTCGCCGCAGGGCGTCATGATGGTATTTATTGTGCAAGGCACATTGGTTGGACTGGTTGGTACGCTGCTTGGTGTTCTGCTCGGTGTCCCTTTGGCGCTGTCCATCACACATATTTTGAGTTTCCTCGAGCAGGTATTCGGGTTTTATTTGTTTAATCCGAGTGCTTATTTTATTTCTGATCTGCCCTCGGAACTGCGTTGGGCTGATGTTGGATTGGTTGCTGCATTGAGCTTCATATTGTCGCTTGTGGCGACTCTATATCCTGCATACAAAGCCAGTCGAATCGTTCCGGCTGAGGTGTTAAATCATGAACGATAAGACCTTGCTTGAGCTTCGGAATGTGCGCTTCGAATACGGTGAAGGTCCAACGGCATTGCCTGTGCTGCAAGGAATCGATTTTGCAATACACGCGCAGGACCGGATTGCGCTGGTTGGCCGCAGCGGCTCGGGCAAAAGTACGTTGATGAACATCCTAGCACTCAAACCCACTTCTGTGAGGTTCTTTGGCAAGGCCAAGATATTACGACGCTGTCTGAGTCGGCTTGTGCTGCGATGCGACGGAAAACCATTGGAGTGGTGTACCAGTTTCATCACCTGTTGCCGGAATTTTCGGCCGAGGAAATGTCATGTTGCCGGCGATGTTGGATGGCATGACAGCACAGGCGGCCCGATCGCGCGCTGGTGAGTTATTGGACGCGGTGCGGTTGGGGTCGCGATTACGGCACCGGCCCGGTGAACTCTCTGGCGGCGAGCGTCAGCGTGTGGCGATTGCTCGCGCACTGTCTGCCGAGCCTTCCGTCTTGTTGATGGATGAGCCAACAGGAAACTTGGACGAAGATACCGCAGATCAGGTACTCGCGATGTTGTTGGCGTTATCTGATGCTACCGAGACGAGTTTGCTTATTGTGACTCACGATCGTCGCGTTGCGGCTCAGACAACGCAGTGTTTGGAACTTCATCATGGACTTTTGGAAACACGCTCATCATCCGTTTCTTACGATTCGTCCAATTGATTCGGACTTGCAGGGACCACCACAGGCGCATGATTCCATAGCCAACGACACTTCCGATGACTCCAAAAATGAGTGATCCAGTCAGCAGAGGCCACCAAACCAAATTGAACTGATCTCCGACCCATGACCATGAGAACTCATCGGGCATGGAGATGGTGTCAACGCCCAGAATAAAAGCGCCAAGCTGATAGGCCGCGAGGTAATAGGGCGGCATGGTGACCGGATTTGTCAGAAAAACCAGGCCGACTGACAAGGGCACATTACAACGTAGTAGAATCGCAAAAACTGCGGCTGCTGCCATTTGCATTGGCATGGGCATGCACGCCCAGAAAATGCCATTTAAAAACGCCAGCGGGACTGAGCGCCGATTCAGGTGCCACAGATCCTCTGCGAACAGTTGACGCCCGATCCATCCCCAACCACGCATGTGCGCGATCCGATCCGGGTGAAGCATAATGCGTGAGACAAACTTTTTTGGCATGACCTACTTGTCAATTTCTGACACTTGCGCCCGGCGATTGAGGACAGTGGTGCCGATTTCCTATCGCATGCTAGTCACATGCATTTCCTGGCTCTGATTGTAAGCGCTTTACCCTGGTTTCCAACCCCTTTGTCACTTTGGGGGCTCGGACTCCTTGCGGTCGCAGGATTATTGTCTCGGGTGTTTTTGCTCTCAGTCTTGGCCCTTGTGGCTCTGCTCCAGGAAGTGCACATCCGCAGCAGTGTGGCGAATCTTTGGCCAGAAACGATGCAGCCCCAAGCCTGTTTCGGCGAGATGCGTGTCGATCGCGTCATTACCCGAGCCGATGCTTTTGTGAGTCTCTCGGGCGCTTGGTTGAATGGGGTATGTGATGTGCTGACCACCAATGACCAGTTGAAGGTTGTACTGACGCGCAGCGAGACAATCCAAGTGGGCGATCAGCTGGTGGGGCGATTTCGGTTAAAGCCGATTGTTGCGATGGTGAACCCGGGTGCATTCGATGCGAGACGACACGCGCTCGCGGAAGGATGGCGGGGTCAAGCGACAATAGCTGCCGCGGAGATTCGGCCTGCAGAGGGCATCCGCGGTGCGACACAGGGATCCATCTCAACATGGCCTCAACCATTACAGGGCCTCACCCTGGCACTTTTGTTCGGTGAAAAAGATCGCATCGATCCTCGGTTAAGAAATGTGTTCGAGGGATTTGGGCTCTCACATATTTTGGCCATCTCGGGACTTCATGT
>JAGYIK010000123.1 GCA_018402605.1 Litorivicinus sp.
CCTTTGCGATGAAAAATGGCCCTATTGACTCCTTTATCGACGGCGTCGGGAACGGGATTGGATATGGCGTGATCCTGATGGTGGTGGCGTTTTTCCGCGAGCTATTTGGATCGGGTTCGCTGTTTGGCGTAGAAATCTTAAGTAAGGTTACCGAGGGTGGTTGGTACTACACCAACGGCATGATGCTGTTGCCACCGTCTGCATTCTTCATTATCGGGTTTTTGATCTGGGGCATCCGCGCCTGGAAGACCGCTCAGGTGGAGCGTGATGAGTTCAAGATTGCGCCAAATACCAAGTTGAAGGAGGCCTGAGGTGGAACATTTTATCAGTCTCTTCGTGAAGGCAGTGTTCGTTGAGAATATGGCCTTGGCGTTTTTCCTTGGCATGTGCACCTTCTTGGCGTTGTCCAAGAATATCAAAACAGCTGTGGGCCTTGGCATTGCCGTTGTGGTGGTATTGGCCATTACGGTGCCTGTGAACAATCTGATTCTGAACGGGTTGTTAAAAGAGGGCGCGTTGACCTGGATTTCGCCAGCACTGGGTGACGTGGATCTGCGCTTTTTGGGCCTTTTATCGTATATCGGCGTGATTGCAGCACTGGTGCAGATTCTTGAGATGTTTCTCGATAAGTATGTGCCTGCACTGTACAACGCGTTGGGCGTATTTTTGCCATTGATTACAGTGAACTGCGCCATTTTAGGCGCCTCATTGTTCATGGTAGAGCGGGACTACACCTTCGGAGAATCCGTGGTGTATGGCCTGGGTGCGGGTGTGGGTTGGGCACTTGCGATCACAGCATTGGCTGGGGTCCGCGAGAAGCTCAAGTACTCCGATGTACCTGAAGGTCTGAAGGGACTTGGAATCACCTTTGTCACGGTTGGACTGATGTCACTTGGCTTCATGTCTTTCTCTGGCGTCTCACTCTAAGGAGCACAGAACGTGGAAAATATGACCATCATGTTGGGTGTCGCAATGTTCACCGTCGTTGTGATCGGTTTGGTTGCGGTGATCTTAGCGGCCCGCTCGAAGCTCGTGTCATCGGGCGATGTGACCATCACGATCAATGATAACCCTGAGCAAAGCATCAAGGTCGCCGCAGGCGGCAAACTTATGAACACCTTGGCCGACGCAGGGATCTATCTGCCGTCTGCCTGTGGTGGTGGCGGTTCGTGTCAGCAATGTCGCTGTGTCATCAAGTCGGGCGGCGGTGACATTTTGCCAACAGAGGCGTCAGCGTTCACAAAGGGCGAAGCAAAAGCCGGTTGGCGCCTGTCGTGCCAGGTGGCTGTGAAACAAGACATGAACATCGAAGTGGAGCCGGAACTTTTTGGCGTCAAGCGGTGGGAGTGTGAGGTGGTGTCGAATCCAAACGTCGCGACCTTCATCAAAGAGCTGACGTTGAAGTTGCCAGAAGGTGAAAACGTGGACTTCCGCGCTGGTGGTTACGTGCAGTTGGAAGTGCCGCCGCACCATGTGAAGTTCAAAGATTTTGAGATCGAAGATGAGTACCGCGGGGATTGGGAGCGTTTTGGCTTCTTTAACCTCGAGTCGAAAGTGGACGACACAGTAATTCGTGCCTACTCCATGGCGAATTATCCAGAAGAGCGCGGGTTGGTGAAGTTCAATATCCGGATTGCAACTCCGCCTCCGGGTACCGATTTACCGCCAGGCCAGATGAGCTCCTTTGTCTTTAATTTGAAGCCAGGTGACAAGATTAACGTGTTCGGACCCTTTGGTGAGTTTTTCGCCAAAGACACTGATGCAGAGATGGTGTTCATCGGCGGTGGTGCAGGCATGGCACCCATGCGTTCGCACATTTTTGATCAGTTAAAGCGTTTGCATTCCAAGCGAAAGATTTCGTTTTGGTACGGTGCACGGTCATTGCGTGAAGTCTTCTATCAAGAAGATTACGACATGTTGGCGCGGGAAAATGACAACTTTGAGTGGCATTTGGCGCTGTCTGATCCGCAGCCTGAAGATGATTGGTCAGGTCCAACCGGATTTATTCACAACATCGTGTTGGAAAATTATCTGAAGGAGCATCCTGCGCCTGAAGATGTTGAGTTCTACATGTGTGGACCGCCGATGATGAACGCGGCGGTCATCAAAATGCTCAAGGACTTGGGCGTTGAAGATGAAAACATCATGTTGGATGACTTTGGTGGTTAACCAAATCAGACGCCTGAAAAATGCCGCCGCAATGGCGGCTTTTTTCTGTATCACCCTGATGCTTGGGGCATGCAGTGGTGAACTTGAAATGGATCGGCTCTCTGGGAAGACCATGGGAACCACCTGGTCTGTGGTGATCGCCAATCCGATTGCAGCCCACAACCCTGAGGCATTGCAGGCCGAGATCGAAGCGACGCTTCAGTCAGTCAATCAGCAAATGTCGACCTATGATCCAAACAGTGAAATTTCGCGTTTTAATGCAGCTTCTGTAGATGAGTGGTTTCCGGTCTCTGAGTTATTTGCCCTGACCACAGCCAAAGCGCTCGGGTTTTCAAGAATTTCCAACGGGGCATTTGACCCAACGGTGGGTCCGGTGGTGAACCTGTGGGGATTTGGTCCGGAGGCTGGTGCTGAAGCGCTTCCTACCGATGCGATGATCGAGGGAGCCTTGGATACGGTAGGTTTCGAGGCGATTGCGGTGCGTGCTCCGGAGGCGCCCGGTGGTAGTGCATTGAAAAAAAGTGCTTCGCGTCAGCTGGATTTGTCGGCGATTGCAAAGGGTCTGGGCGTGGATCAGATGTATGCGGTGCTTGACGATAAGGGCTATAGTAATTTTCTGGTTGAAATTGGCGGCGAGATCCGTGTCAAGGGCAATAAAGATGGCATGGGTTGGCGCATCGCCGTTGAGAAGCCAGTGCGTGGTGAACGACAGGTTGAGGAAACCTTGGCATTGGGCAACATCGCTGTCGCCACCTCCGGGGATTACAGAAATTATCGGGAAATTGATGGTGTGGCATACAGTCACACGATCGATCCTGCAACAGGCCGGCCTGTCACGCATCAATTGGCCTCGGTCACAGTCGCAGATGAATCCTGTGCGATGGCGGATGGTTGGGCAACCACACTGTTGGTGCTCGGCCCGATAGAGGGGTTTCAGTTAGCGACGCGGCAAAATCTTCCGGCCATGTTTATTGAGCGGACAGCAGATGGATTTGCTGTGAAATACACGCCGCGCTTTGAGCGGCTGTTGGCAGGAGTCACGGAATGATTGGCACATTTTTGACCGTGTTTGGTGTATTTGCATTCTTGGTCGCCATCATGGCGATCGGCGTCATCATGGGGCGTCGCCCCATCACCGGCAGT
>JAGYIK010000124.1 GCA_018402605.1 Litorivicinus sp.
GCCCTGCGTCGTGGTGTCTTTTCCGACGCTGTCGAGTCACTGATTGATCAACTGATCGCGTCCACAGCAGGCCACGCACTGACACTGGAATCATTTCTCGGGACCTATCCATTCGCGAAGCCCACATGGGCTGACTATTTAAAGCTCGCCGAAGTGAGCGAGTACGCCGCTTGGCTCAGCACCATGGGGTATCGCGCCAATCACTTTACGGTCAGCCTCAACCACTTGACCCAGGTGGCCTCGATGGAGGCGCTCATCGAAATCGTTCAATCCGCAGGTTTTACCTTCAACACAGTCGGCGGCGTGATTAAAGGCCTGCCAGAAAACCTCTTGGTCCAGTCGTCGACCTTGGCCGACACAGTGCGCTATACCTTCGCCGACGGACAAATCCATCCCGTGCCGACCTGTTTCTATGAGTTCGCACAGCGCTACCCAGACAATAATGGCGAGCTATTTCAGGGGTTTGTCCCGGCCAATGCCAATGCGATTTTCGACAGCACCGCTCGGCAAGTCTAAACCCATCCAGTGCTAGTCAGTACGCACGCTCTCGGCTAATCTAGTATGAGGAGTACGGAGCAGGGATCGCACACATTCTATGGGGTCCACTATGTCGATTACGCGTCGTCGTTTCTTGCAAAGTAGTTTCGCGGCAGCCACTGCAGCCTGTTTTCCGATTTCTGCCTGGGCACGCGCTGAGCCTCGCATGCTCACCGCAGGTCTTGCGTCCAAACGGCTCATACCCGGTGACGAGTATCGAGAAGCCGCGGTATGGGCCTATGATCAAACTGTGCCAGGTCCGATGCTTCGGTATCGAAAAGACGATTGGGTTTCGATTAATTTCAAGAATGACCTTCCAGAGGGATCGAGTATCCACTGGCATGGCATCCGTAATCTCAATGGCATGGATGGTGTCGCCGGACTCACGCAACCTGAAGTGGCGCCCGGCGCCGAGTTTCGTTACGAATTCCCATTACCGGACAGTGGAACCTACTGGTATCACAGCCATGCCAAAACATGGTCGCAGGTCGCCCGCGGACTCTATGGCCCACTCATTGTTGAAGACGATATGGATCCCGCAGTCGATCATGATCTGGTGTTGATGATTGATGACTGGCTGTTAGCTGAAGACGGCACCATCGATGAGGCCTCATTTGGCTCACTGCATGACTGGGTCCACGGCGGGCGTCTCGGGAATTGGCTTACCGTCAACGGTGAATCCCACCCAGAGATTCCGGTCAAAGCCGGGGCGCGGATTCGGCTTCGCTTGATTAATTCCGCCAATGCGCGCGTCTTTGGCCTGACACTTCCAAGTGCTGGAACACTGATTGCAGAAGATGGATTCCCACGGACGCATCAAACCGTCACTGAGATCACCCTCGCCCCCGCACAGCGCGCCGACATCATTGTGGATCTGCCCGCGGGCGACTGGATTCTTATGGAAACCCGAAATGGCGGACCCTACCCTGCCGTGACGCTGAAACCCACAGAACGCCCCACGGATCTGGTGGCAAAGGCGCCACTATTTCAGCGCACAGTGGATCTCCCACCGACTCAGGTCGACATCGAGATTCCACTGCATATGCAGGGTGGTGCCATGGGTAATCTGCGCGAGGCCATGTATCACGGGAAACTCATGCCGATTCGCGAACTTGCGCAACAACACAAAAAAGCTTGGGCTTTTAATGGGCAAATTGCAGACCATCACGGCGAACTTGCGAAGCTTGAACGGAATCAAGTGGCCAGTATCCAGATCTACAACGACACCCGATGGGATCATGCGATGCACCTGCACGGTCATCATTTCTGGATTCAACGCGAGGACGGAAGTTATCTCGATGGACAGCGTGACACCTATTTGTTTGAACCCGGTGAGCGCGCGAATCTCGTCTTTATTGCCGACAACCCCGGGCTCTGGCTCTTCCACTGCCACATGCTGGAACACCATGAGGCCGGCATGGCTGCAGTGATCGAGGTGGCCTAACCGATGACTTGGTTAGTCACCAAATATCTCATCACGGCAGCAGTCGTGGTGCTCGCCTCAGAAATCGCCAAGCGAAACGATTTGATTGGAGCGCTGATTGTGGCGCTTCCTCTAGTCTCTGTATTGACTCTGATTTGGCTCGCTATCGAGGGCCAATCGGTCGAACGGATTGGCAACCACGCGTGGTACACCTTTTGGTATGTGCTCCCCACGCTACCCATGTTTTTACTCTTCCCGTGGCTCCTCGCACGGCTGCATTTTACCGTCGCACTCGCACTCAGTATTGCGATCACGGTCGGATTGTTTTGGATCTATGCGCGCGCATTACGCGGATTTGGAATCGACCTGTTTCCGTAGCGCATGTCTTACTGGCAAAAGAGTCATCTCTAAGAGACCTCCTTTCACACCGATGTCGATCACAACCATCCGATACCGCGCCAATCCCCGGAGCAAAGTGTGCCACAATTTAAAAAAACAACAGGAGCCCCTACGTGCCAGCCCCAACACCGACCTTTTTGAATCTTTGGCCTACCCAGATGATGGAGATTACATTGCCCGGCTCCGACCAGGCCAATCCCCTCCTCACACAATTCTTGCAGGACTTGGATCAGCAAGCGGAGCAAATGACCACAGACTACTTGAGCACCAATCTATTTGATCAAGGCCATCCTGCGCTCATGTGGCTGCATCAATCGTGTCAACGTGCCGTAGTCGACTACGCAGCCCAACTCGGGATCGATTACAGCATCGACTTCTTGATTCAAGGGTGGGCGAATATCAATCGGTTAGGGGACTATCACAACCTCCATAACCATCCACATTCGTGGCTCAGCGGAACCTACTATATCAGCGTCCCAGAGCACGACAGCCTGCCGCCGGGACGAGACGATCGGACACCCAACTGCATCAGTTTTTATGATCCGAGGCCGCAAGCCAACATGAACGCCATCCGTGGGGATGGCCAGGTGGATCCCGAACATCGCGTGAAGCCCGTACCCGGGATGCTCTTATTATGGCCAGCTTTTTTGCATCACCTTGTGCATCCCAATCTGTCGCATGAGCCGCGTGTCTCTGTCAGTTTCAACGTCGTGCTTCGATGGAAAGAAGACTATCTCCCTTAGAACACCAAAAAGCTCAAGCGAGATCACAATTTAATAACGCTATCGAGGAATGAGACCCCATGCAGTATCGACAGCTTCCACAATATGGACAATCACTCTCAGCAGTCGGCATTGGTGCGATGTCGTTCTCTGATTTCTATGGTCCTGTGAGCGAAGAGCAGGCCTTTGCGAT
>JAGYIK010000125.1 GCA_018402605.1 Litorivicinus sp.
GTCGGGTGAGTTGATCAAGATCCTTATGAAGATGGGGGTGATGGCTACCATCAATCAGATCCTCGATGAAGATACCGCTGTACTCGTCGTTGAAGAAATGGGTCACAAGATTGAAGTGGTTGCGTCTGATGCGCTTGAGCAATCAGTGAAGGTCGATTTTGACGATGTCACCGGTGAGCGTAGTGCAAGAGCCCCGGTTGTGACCGTAATGGGTCACGTGGATCACGGTAAGACTTCGTTATTGGATCGTATCCGTAAAGCGCGTGTGGCGGCCGGTGAAGCGGGTGGTATTACGCAGCACATCGGTGCGTATCACGTGACCACCGACAACGGCATGATCACCTTCATTGACACGCCGGGTCACGCGGCATTTACCAGCATGCGTGCGCGTGGTGCGCAGGTGACTGACGTCGTAATTCTTGTCGTCGCCGCGGATGATGGTGTGATGCCGCAGACGGAAGAGGCGGTGCAGCACGCCAAAGCTGCTGGAGTGCCAATTGTTGTCGCGATCAACAAGATCGACAAAGCCGAGGCGGACCCGGACCGAGTGAAGAATGAATTGGCCGGCCGTGACGTGATTCCAGAAGAGTGGGGTGGCGACACACAATTTATTCCTGTCAGCGCGCATTCCGGTGAAGGGATTGAGGCGCTTTTGGAAGCTGTATTGCTGCAAGCAGAACTTCTCGAGCTGACTGCAGTGCATGAAGGGCCAGCTCGCGGTGCTGTGATCGAGTCACGGCTTGATCGTGGAAGAGGCCCTGTCGCAACTGTGCTCGTTCAACACGGTCTGTTGAAAGTCGGTGATGCGATTTTGGTGGGTGAGCAAGTGGGCCGCGTGCGAGCGCTGGTTGACGAAAATGGCAAGCAAACCAAAACAGCCGGTCCATCGATCCCAGTTGAGATCCTCGGATTGTCGGGAACACCCGATGCGGGCGACGAATTGTTGGTGCTGGAGAGCGAGCGAAAAGCACGTGAAGTCGCGGAATTCCGTGCGCAGCGCTCGCGTGAGACAGAGCACAAGCGTCAGCAAGCAGCCAAGTTGGATCAAATGTTTGCCAACATGGAAGCGGGCGAAGTAGCCAATCTCAACTTGGTCTTAAAGACCGATGTGCGCGGAACATTGGAAGCGCTTTCAGCGGCACTGTTGAAACTGGCAACCGATGAGGTTCGGGTCAACATTATTGCCTCTGGTGTGGGTGGTATCACTGAATCTGATGCGTCTTTGGCGTCCAGTACAGGAGCCACCATGATGGGCTTTAACGTGCGAGCTGACGCCGGTGCGCGCCAAGTGATCGAGCGTGATGGTGTCGAGTTGCGCTATTACAGTGTGATCTATGACATCGTCGATGATGTCAAAGCAGCCATGTCTGGTCTTTTGGCGCCAGAGCTTCGCGAAGAAATCGTCGGTGTTGCTGAAGTACGGGATGTCTTTAACTCGCCTAAATTTGGTCAGATTGCTGGCTGTATGGTGGTTGAAGGGATTGTGTACCGTAACAAGCGTATTCGTGTGTTACGTGACAACGTGGTGATCTACGAGGGTGAACTTGAATCGCTGCGTCGCTTCAAAGATGACGTCAATGAAGTTCGAAATGGTACCGAGTGCGGTATCGGCGTGAAGAACTACACGGACGTGAAGCCGGGAGACAAGATTGAGGTCTTTGATGTCCGGGAAGTGGCGCGTCATCTCTGATGCCAGCAGAATTCAGCCGGACACAGCGACTTGGTGAGCAGATTCAGAGAGATCTGGCTCTGCTGATCCAGCGCGAACTGAGAGATCCCCGTGTTGGCATGATTACGGTCAACTTTGTCGAGTTGTCGAAGGATCTTGCCTACGCTGACGTCAATGTGACGGTCTTGGTGCCGGATGACTCTGCAGATAAAATTGTTGAGACCATGACCATCCTCAATGAGGCCGCCTCATTTTTGCGAACGCAGCTCGGTCGCGGTCTGAAAATTCGCAAAGTGCCCCATCTACGCTTTCATTACGATGATTCACTCAAGCGTGGTGCGCACATCAATGCGCTGATCCATCAGGCGATGCGTCAGCCACCGAGTGACTGATGGCGCGGCGCAAACAAGGGCGCCCAGTCCATGGAGTCCTCGTTGTTGATAAGCCCACGCGGCTGTCCTCTAATTTTGTGGTGCAACGCTTAAAGCGTCGGATGCGCGCTGAAAAGGCTGGACATACCGGTGCGCTCGACCCCATGGCTACAGGCGTGTTACCCGTTGTTTTTGGTGAAGCAACCAAATTTAGCCAATACGGACTCGATGCTGACAAAGCCTATGCGGCAACGATTCAGCTTGGCCAGGCAACGACAACATTAGACGCTGATGGCGATGCGACCGAAGAGCGTGCTCCGATTCCGTTGGACGAGCCACGCATCCGTGATGTTCTCAAGCGGCTTTCTGGGGTAATTACACAGATCCCACCACTGATCTCTGCACTAAAGCAAGATGGCAAGCCCTGGTACAAGCTGGCCAGGCAGGGCGTCGAGATTGAGCGGCGTCCCCGCGAGGTGACCATTTACGAGCACCGCCTCGTTGGGTTTGACGCGCACGCACAGACAATCGATGTGCTAATTCGATGCTCAAAGGGCACCTATATTCGAAGTTTGGCTGAGTCGGTCGCACATGAACTTGGCACGGTGGCGCACCTGAGCGCACTGCGGCGATTGGATGCAGGAGGCCTTGAGCTGAGCGAAGCGGTGCCTCTACAGGTACTTGAGGAACGACTGCTCGGTGGCCCAGATGCCTGTGATGAATTATTGCTTCCGATCGATGGATTACTGGCCCACCTGCCGCGGATCGATTTCGATGAAGATGACCGCATGACCTTGATTCAAGGGAAAAAAGTCTTCGGTGAACCCACTGGTTTATGCCATACTATGCGCGCGTATTTGCGAGATGGTGCGTTCTTTGGATTGGTGCAATCCGACATTGATGGAATCATCTCGGCGAAGCGTATGTTATCTCCGGCTGCTGCTGGCATGCGTGGCAGTTCGGATTCTGGGCCTGAAGGTCAGGCATGCCCTATGAGGAGTAATGAAGATGGCTCTAACAGTTGAGCAGAAAGCGAGTATCGTTGAGAAGTTTGGTCGTGGCGAAAACGACACAGGTTCACCTGAGGTTCAGGTGGCATTGTTGACCGCAAACATTGAAGCCCTGCAGGGTCACTTCAAGAAGAACATTCATGACCATCACAGCCGCCGTGGTTTGATTCGCATGGTGAATCAGCGTCGGAAGCTTCTCGACTACCTG
>JAGYIK010000126.1 GCA_018402605.1 Litorivicinus sp.
AACCGCTTACGAAAAGAAAGGCGGCTAACAGCCATCAAATAGGCGGGCGAAAGCCCTCCTATTTGCTTCTTTACCCACAACACATCCTGAGGTCGTCATGAACTTAAAAGTGATCGGTGCGGCTTTGATCGCATTTTTAACCTTTGCCGTGACTCCGTCGTACGCTAACGAGACAACGGATCCACGCGCATCGACAGGCGGCGCGCAAACGCTTGATGATATTCTTGCGCGGCAGAAAGGATTAGAAGTCGACGACAGTTTTCGTCGCGAAAATTTAGGCCGTCCGGAAAACGCACAACCCACAAGTGGAGCTCTGGGGAGCCTGGGTGGCACTTCCGATTCGGATATATACCGTGGCATTCGCTACGCCGAAGTGGACATTAAGGTATCCAATAGCAGTCACGCGTCAGAAATTCTCGTACAGGATGGCGGGATGAACTGGTTATTGACCCGTGAACAGGACATTCGCGGGTATGCCGGTTTCGGCATCGGTGGTGTGCTTGTCGCTCTAGTGGCGTTTTATTTCATTCGTGGTCGGATGACCATTGAAGGTGGGCCGTCTGGTCAGACCATTGAGCGTTTCAAGGCATTTGAGCGGTTCGGTCATTGGTGTCTCGCTGGTTCATTCATTATGTTGGCGATCACCGGATTGTTACTGCTGTTTGGCCGCGCCATTCTGATTCCAATTTTTGGCCATCAAGCGAATGCGCTGATTGCGAATTTTTCAATATGGGTTCACAACAACATTGCTTGGGTGTTTATGTTTTCGCTCGTCGCCATTTTCGTGATGTGGGTGAAGCACAACATTCCAAACAAGTTGGACTGGGAATGGTTGAAAGAGGGTGGTGGCATCATTGGTAACGGCCATCCCCATGCCAAGAAGTTTAATGCGGGTCAAAAGATTATCTTTTGGATGACCATCGTTTTGGGCGCATCGGTTTCACTGTCCGGCCTTTCACTGTTGTTCCCATTTGAAATGCCCATGTTTGCGAAGACCTTTGGCATTATGAACGCTGTCCTTGGCACCAGCTTCCCTGAGGTTCTACTGCCTCATGAAGAGATGCAATATGCCCACATTTGGCACGCCATCGTGGCCATCACTATGATCATTGCCATCATTGCGCACATCTATATCGGCAGTGTCGGTATGGAAGGGGCGTTTGATGCAATGGGCACGGGCCAGGTCGATCTGGAATGGGCGCGGCAGCACCATGATCTATGGGTAGAAGAAGAGCAAGCGAAAGCCAACTCGTCGCCTTCATCTGGTCAACCTATTGGGCAGGCGGGGAAGTAGCATGAAGACGATGATGTTAGCCTTTGCGGCCACAATTTTGCTGTCCTTTGGCGCCTATGTTGTCCTTAGCAATATGGGATTCTCATCGGCAGATGTGCAGTCAGCGCCATCGGTGCGGCTTGACTGAGACTTTCCAAGGGTGCGGACCTTGAGATCGACGTTATCGGTCTCAAGTGTCCGCTCCCCAGTGCTCAAACTAAAAAAGAATCGAGCTGTTGGCGCCAGAGCGCACTCGTTCATCTGACTTCGAATCCAACGACATTGGGCGATGTGCCGAACTATTACTGCATGCTCGTGGGACATGAAGTCTTAGCATTGAGGATCGACCGCCAACGTATGAATTTTGGATTCGTCTCAAGCAACGTTCATCTGATTGAGATGGATGAGTTCAAGAAGGGGGTTGTATGCGTCCTTGGGTTGTTCTCTCTGTTATTCTCTGTTGTTGTCGAGTCTCATTGGGTCCGCCCATGCTTTTGACCGGTTTACCGGCCATGAGTGGAGCCTGTCAAAGGCATCGCCTATTCAGACGACGCAAACCTTGTCGTAACCGCCAGCTTTGACTACACGGCCGTGGTATGGGCAGCAGATACGATGCAGGAGCTGACCCAGCTGGTGGCGCACACAGCAGCTGTCAACACCGCCGCATTCTCACCCGATGGCAAATGGCTTGTCACCGGGGCGACGATGGTGCGATCTACCTTTGGGATGTCACTCGCCTCAAAGACTCGCCTTCGACTGTCAGCCTGTCGCTTTACTGGGTCATCAAGCGAAGATCGTAAACTTGAGTTTCAATGCGAATGGATCGGTATTGCTCTCTTCGAGCTGGGATCATCGGGTTGGCGTATGGGATCTGCGATCGCCTCGCACAGCAATGCGTTTCCTCGAGGGTCACCAAGGCCCTGTGAATGCTGCGCTTTTTTCTGAAGATGGTCGATTCATCTACTCAGCAGGGGGCGATGGACACATACGGTACTGGAATGCGTCCACCGGTGAGTATATTCGAAGCCCTGTGCGTAATGGTTTTGGTGTCAATGTGATGGCGGTTGACCACACGCTTGGGGTGCTCGCCTATGGCGGTGCCAACGGTGTGATGAAGGCCTTAAGTTTGGATGGATCCGGCTCCGAACTCGAGCTATGGCTTGGCGGACCACCTGTGCTCGCAGTGAGTATCGATCCTGCATCGCAGACCATGGCCTTTGGCACATCCGAGGGACGCATTGTTATTGCTGATGCACTAGTGGGTGAACTTTCCCACGATTTCTTGGCAGTGAAGGGGCCTGTGTGGGCGATGGCATTCACCAAAAATGCTGAACACCTGATGATCGCGGGACTCGATGATTTTGTGACACGCATCCCGCTCGACAACCTCATTGTGCCACACCCGCTCGCAGCCGAAGATCGCCGTTTCCACCCGGATGAGCCAGTTGATAATGGCCAGCGCCAATTCGCTCGGAAATGCAGTGTTTGCCATAGCCTCACCCCCTCCAGTGAGCGCCGCGCAGGGCCCACCCTGTACGGCGTATTTGGTCGAAAAGTCGGGGAAGTCTCAGACTACCCCTATTCACCTGAGCTTATGGATATGGATCTGGTCTGGAACGAGGTGACCATCGACCGGTTATTCCGCGATGGTCCCGATATCGTCACGCCAGGGTCAAAGATGCCGATTCAACGTATCAAGGCGCAAAAGGACCGCGATGACTTGATCAGTTATCTGAAGCGGGCAACGGCGCCGGTACCACAGTGAGATCTATAATCACGTGGTGCATCCGGTGCTTGTTGCTTGTGGCTCCATGTATTGCGCAGGCCGACCATGGTCCAGCCACTTGGACAAAGGTGGCGCCCTCGGTCGTCAATGTGCTGCCCACATGGCCTGGCCATGAGCGACCGGGATTTGGTGCGCCGATTGGCCAAGCCCCTGCCGGTAGTGGATTTTTCTGGTCTCGACTGGGTGCAAAA
>JAGYIK010000127.1 GCA_018402605.1 Litorivicinus sp.
CGCGAACGATTTTTCAATCATCTGAACCGATTCTGTCACCTGCTTGGTCGCCAGATGGGTCGCGCGTGGCTTACATGAGCTTTCGGGGTAAACGGCCGGGAATTTATGTGCAAACTCTGGCCACCGGTGACGTCCAACAAGTGACGAACTTTTCTGGATTGAACAGTGCGCCGAAGTTCAGCCCGGATGGCAGAAAGCTCGTTCTGACACTGTCGAAAGACGGAAATCCAGAAATTTATGTGGCGAACCTCCGCACCGGCGAACTTGACCGGATGACCAATCATTTTGCTATCGATACAGAGGCGTCCTGGTCACCCGATGGGCGCTCCATTCTCTTTACATCAAGCCGGGGTGGAAAACCGCAACTGTATCTGATGAATGTCTCGGATAAATCGGTCAAGCGCGTCACGTTTGACGGGGACTACAACTCCAACGGCGCGTTTACACCGGATGGCAAAGAGATTGTCTTTGTGCATCGAACGAACCAACGGTTCCATATTGCACGGATGAATTTGCAAACTCGCGAGCTTAGAATTCTCACGGAGACGGATTTGGATGAGTCTCCAAGTGTTGCGCCGAATGGAACTATGCTAATTTATGCGACATCAGACGCGGAAAAAGGCCTGTTGGGGCTTGTTTCAATGGACGGAAGGGTGCGAGTTCGGTTACCTTCAGTCAGCGAAAGCGTCCGGGAGCCTGCGTGGAGCCCGTACTTTAATTAATTTTGGTCAATAATTTGTGTAAGTAAATGACAGGGGTGACGGAATGAATGTTTTGAAGCAGGCAAGAATCGCAGGGATTGCAGTGATCTTGGCGGTGTTGGCTGGTTGTGCTGGTCAAGTGAATGAGAGTGCATCAAATGTGGAGTCGGCTGAGGAGCGGGCTGCGCGTGAAGCTCGCCAGGCCGAGTTCGAGGCAAGCCAGGCATCGGCTGCATCGGTTGATAACCTTAAAGCAAGCGCGATGGCGGCAGATACGCTGTTCTTCTTTGAGTTTGATAGTTCAGATTTGAAGCAAGAAGCGCTGGATGATTTAGATGCGCACGCGAAATTCTTGGTTGCTGATCGCAATGCGAAAGTACGCCTTGAAGGTCACGCTGATGAGCGTGGTACACGTGCATACAACTTGGCACTCGGCGAGCGTCGCGCAAATGCAGTGGCTCGTTACTTGGTGATCCAAGGGGTCAATCGTACACAAATTGAGTCAGTCTCTTACGGTGAAGAACGTCCATTGTCATTGGTGCGTGACGACAGTGGTTGGTCACGTAACCGCCGTGTTGAGTTGATTTACCAGTAATCCATGCGGTTATTGGTCACCACAGGCGCCGCGGTTGTCATGACTGCGGCGTCTTTGTTTTCTCATGCTGAGTCGCTTGATGTTCAGGGACTGAGGCAGTCGCAGGGTGAATTATTGTTGCAGTTGGAGCAATTGCGACAAGAAACTCAGGCGCTCCGCGGTTTGATGGAAGAGCTCTCGTTCCAGCTTGGCCAGATGAGTCAAGACCAAAAGGCGCGCTACCTCGATCTGGATCAGCGCCTCGGTGAACTGGTGCGGGTGCAGCGGGAATCAGCGGCAACGCCACAATCTGTAACCGGTATCGCGAGCGCGGGCGACCTGCCCTCTGCAGATGGAGACCTGTCTTCGGCTTCCGAGGCTGTCTCCGATCAGGATGCGTACAACGCGGCCTTTGAGTTGATTCGTGAGCGTAATTTCGAGGCGGCCTTGGATGCGATGGCTAATTTTATTGCCACCTACCCAGACAGTGGTGGTTTTGGATGCGCGTTTTGGCGTGGTCAAGTCTTTGATGTGTTGGGTCAAGACAGCAATGCCATCGAAGAATTTAAGAATCTGACACTGGTTGCCCCTGAATATCGACGGATACTCCAAGTGAAAGTGAAGTTGGGCAAATTACTGATTAAAAATCAGGATGTGCCAAATGGACGTAAGGTTCTGCAAGAAGTGATTACTGAAGCCCCAGAGAGCGTGGAAGCCGGTTTGGCCAAACGCGAGCTTGAAAACAGCAACTGAGGCGATTCATGAGTGAATCGGCATCGCTCCGAATTACGGAGATCTTTACCAGTCTCCAAGGTGAGGCGCTATCCGCTGGGTATCCCACAACCTTTGTCCGCCTCACAGGCTGTCCGCTGCGGTGTGTCTACTGCGACAGCGCGTATGCCTTCAATGGGGGTGAGCAATGGTCGATCGCGGAAGTTGTCGCCGAGGTGAAAAATCGCCGGCCGAGTCGGGTTTGTGTGACAGGCGGTGAGCCCTTGGCACAGCCCAATTGTTGGTTGTTATTGTCGGCGCTTGCCGATGCTGGATATACGGTCTCTCTGGAGACCTCAGGCGCGATGGATGTTAGTGAAGTAGACCCAAGGGTCTCGATCGTACTCGACATCAAGACACCAGGCTCTGGTGAGTCGCAGCGAAACCTGTTGACGAACTTACCGAAACTCAAAGCCACTGATCAAGTCAAGGTTGTGATCACCTCGCAGGAGGACTTTCGGTGGTTTGAGATCTTATGTGATCAACATCCTGAAATCTTTCAGGCCCAGGTGGTTTGGATTTCCCCAGCCTACGAACAAGTGGATCTCAAAGACCTGGCATCCTGGGTGATTGACAGTGCGCATCCGTTCCGTATGCAGCTTCAGCTCCACAAACTCA
The DNA here is from genome assembly GCA_018402605.1 of Litorivicinus sp. Taxonomy (GTDB): domain Bacteria; phylum Pseudomonadota; class Gammaproteobacteria; order Pseudomonadales; family Litorivicinaceae; genus HIMB30. The sequence goes on from JAGYIK010000127.1 coordinate 2,665, forward strand.
TTTGGGGTGAGGAGATCGGTCGATGAGTCAGCAGGCAAAAGCCGTTGTATTGCTGTCTGGGGGGTTGGATTCCGCGACTGTGCTTGCGATGGCGCGTGCACGCGGTTTTGAATGCTACACACTCGGCTTTGATTATGGTCAACGACACAAATCAGAGCTGCACGCAGCGATTCGCGTTGCCGAAGCATTGGGGCACCATCCACACCAGCGTATACAGCTTGATTTGGCAGCCATCGGTGGTTCAGCTTTGACGAGCGAGGCGTTTGCGGTGCCCACAGACGGAATAGCAAGTTCCGGAATTCCAATCACCTATGTGCCCGCGAGAAACACCATATTTTTGTCGATTGCGCTGGGATACGCCGAGGTCTTGGGTGCAACCCACCTGTTTATCGGCGCGAATGCAGTCGATTACTCAGGATATCCCGACTGCCGGCCTGCATTTATTGAGCAATTTGAACGACTCGCCAATGTGGCGACTGCAGCGGTTGACGGCGGCCCCAAGTGGCATGTCGAGGCACCAT
>JAGYIK010000128.1 GCA_018402605.1 Litorivicinus sp.
ATCTCTAGATGAATGATTGTCCACGACAGAACCCGGCTTATCGGCGAACTCCCCTTTTTTCTCCCACTTCATACCACTGTGCAAATTTGGTGCTTTCAGTGCCAGTTTTTGCGCCGCGATCAAATTAAATAATCCAATAAAATTAATTGTTTATTCATTCTACTGAAGGCGCCTGCTGAGACTCCGGTCATTCTCAGCCCGTATAGATTTGACTGTTATTTGGTGGGTAAATAGAGTTCTCGTGTGGGAAAAAGTGGAGAGATGTGGGTAAACGGGGAATTCTCCGCCACATCCACTCGAGGAGAGGGCTGTGTTTCGCGGGATTAACCCGATCACATTGGATGTAAAAGGACGCCTCGCGTTGCCGGCAAAGTACCGGGATCGCGTTGCGGATCGCTGTGACGGCCAGATGGTTCTCACCGTGCATCCGTTCGATCGGTGTTTATTGCTGTATCCCTTGGCTGATTGGGAGGTCATTGAGGCACAGGTCAATGCGTTGCCGAACTCCACCAGTCGCCAAGCGCGCCGCTTACAGCATCTGATGGTGGGTTATGCCACTGAGTTGGATCTCGATGCAGCGAATCGCCTTCTGCTACCAGCGATGCATCGCGAGCATGCGGAGATGGATAAACGCCTGATTTTGGTGGGGCAGGGTCAAAAGTTTGAGCTCTGGAGTGAGACACGCTGGACTGCGATGACTGAAGCCTATCTCGATGAGCCAATCGGCGATGATGCATCCGCCGAGCTGATCAACTTGTCGTTGTAGGGAGAGGCGCGGATGAGTCATATCCCGGTGCTCCTCGACGAAGCGCTTGACGCACTGCGTGTCAGGCCATCTGGGTCCTACGTCGACTGTACATTTGGCCGAGGGGGTCACACCCAGGCGATTCTTCAGATGCTTGGGCCTGATGGTCGCTTGATTGCATTCGATCGAGATCCGGATGCGGTCGAGGTGGGGCGCGCTTTGGCATTGCAAGACGGTCGTTTTCAAATTGTGCATACACCGTTTTCTGAATTGCGATCGACATTGCAGATGCTCGATATCACAGAAGTCGATGGGATATTAATGGACCTTGGGGTGTCTTCACCGCAGCTTGACGAGCCGGCTCGGGGCTTTAGTTTTCAAACGGACGGACCGCTCGATATGCGCATGGACCCGAGCCAAGGGGTCTCTGCCGCTGAGTGGTTAGCTGAAGCCTCTGCAGAGTCGATCGCTGAGGTGCTTTGGATTTACGGTGAAGAACGGTTTTCTCGCCGGATTGCTCGCGCCATCGTTGATTCGCGCGTTGAAGAACCGATTCTCACTACGGCGCAATTGGCGAAAATCATCGCCAATGCGCAACCCAAAAAAGATCTGCATAAGCATCCAGCCACGCGTGCATTTCAGGGCATCCGTTTGTTTATTAATGCTGAGCTCACAGAGGTTGAGCAGGGGATTGAAGCGGCAATCCATGTGTTGGGCCCTGGTGGGCGCTTAGCTGTGATTTCCTTTCATTCCCTAGAAGACCGTTTGGTAAAGCGCGCCTTTCGCGACGCGTCACGCCCACCCCAGGGTGATCCGCGGATGCCTCTGCCTGAGACCGCTGCCAAGCCAACGTTGCGCGTAGTTGGTAAAGCGATCAAACCTTCGGCACCGGAAATTGAACGTAATCCGAGGTCGCGTAGTGCGGTTTTACGTATTGCAGAGCGGACGGAGGCAGCCTGATGCAGTGGTTTATTCGTCCACGTTTCTGGCTTGGTAGTTTGTTTGCTGTGGCGACCATTTTGACTTCATTGTTTGTGATCGAGACCGCTTACCAAACGCGGCAACTCTATTCGGCATTACAGGAGACGCGGGCGGAGCAGGGTCGTTTAACGATCGAGTGGGGTCGTTTGTTGTTGGAGCGAGGGGCGCTTGCAGCGGATTTGCGTATTGATGCAATGGCGCGCTCGAGCATGGATCTCAGTTCGCCGAAGCCCGGTCAAATCCTCATGATGGAGCGGCCAGAGTGAAGCAGTCTATGCGGCATGCATCGAAAAGTTGGCGGTTGTGGCTGGTGGGGTCACTGATTAGCACAGCCTTCGTCATGATCGGCGCTCGCTTGGTTTGGCTGCACGTATTTGAGACGCAGCATCTGCGCGATCTGAGTGATGAGATTACGATCCGGTACGAGAAAATCCCAGCGTATCGAGGGATGATTACGGATCGAATGGGGCAGCCCCTTGCAGTGTCGAGTCCTGTCGCCGCCGTTGCCGTGCGACAGAAGCAATTTACGGATCCAAATTGGGCCGAAAAGCTTGCTCCCTTGCTGGATACCACTGCTGATCGCCTCATAGAGCGGGTCACGCAAGCACGTGTTCCTTATGTGTATTTATCGCGATATGTCACGCCTGAAGACGCGTCGCAAATTGAGGCGTTGAAGCTCAAGGGGGTCGAGGTTGTCCGCCAGTTCCGGCGGTTCTATCCAGCCGGTGAAGTCGCGGCACACCTTGTTGGTTTTACAAATATTGAAGATAAGGGCCAAGAAGGGCTTGAGCGGTCTTTCAATGAATGGCTCTCAGGTGAGCCAGGGCTCCGCCATGTGCTTCGAAATCGCCGCGCCAATGTGGTGCGCTATGTCAGTGCTGGACAGGAAGTCGAGCAAGGTCGGGATCTGAAGCTGTCAATCGACTTGAGGCTTCAATATGTGACCTATCGTGCGCTCAAGGAATCGGTCGCGCGTGCTAAAGCGGCCGGTGGCAGTGCTGTGCTGCTGGACGCTTGGACTGGTGAAGTGTTGGCGCTTGCCGCGCAACCCGCATTTAATCCAAACGATATGTCCGCGCGGGTTCCCGAGCGCGTGCGAAATCGGCCTGTGATGGACCTTGTTGAACCGGGTTCACCGATTAAGCCCTTTACGGTCGCCGTGGCGATCGACCTTGGCTTGGTTGAGCCGGATACATTGATCGATACGGCACCGGGACGCATCCGCGTACAGGGCAATGTCGTCAGTGATTTAAATAACCTCGGCGAAATTGATGTCAGTACGGTTGTTGCCAAGTCGTCGAATGTCGGCACGGTAAAAATCGAGGCCCTGATGGAGTCAACGACGCTGCGTGACCGCCTTGCGCTTCTGGGGCTTGGGCAGTCGACTCAAACGGGATTTCCTGGTGAGGCTGAGGGGCGGTTGCCAAACACAGCCGTGCTCGGCG
>JAGYIK010000129.1 GCA_018402605.1 Litorivicinus sp.
GACCTCTTTAACGCCTGCTGTGAAATAGGTCTGCAAATCCAATAATCCGTAACCTGCCCGAATCACGCGATCAAGCCCTGCCTCAGACAGCCCAAGCTCCTCCAGGAATTCGGCTTTTTCATCCTCCTCAAGCTCAGCGATCTCTGATTCGATTTTGTTGCAGATGGGAACCACCTGCGCGCCCTCTTTGGTCGCGATCGTCTCAACGGTTGTGAGCCATGGATTGTTCTCAAACCCGTCTTCAGCCACGTTTGCGATATAGAGGGTTGGCTTGATCGTCAGAAGATGGAGCGTTTTGACCACCTGATACTCATCATCAGTGAATTCCACCGAGCGAACAGGTAAACCTTCATTCAAAGCGGGGAGTAACTTCTCAGCAACAGCGAGTAATGCCTTGGCGTCTTTGTCGCCACCTTTGGCTTGTTTCTGAGCCTTTTGCACCTGCTTCTCAACGGTTTCAAGATCAGCCAAGGCCAGTTCTGTGTTGATGATTTCAATGTCGGATGCTGGGTCGACTTTTCCAGCCACATGCACAATGTTCTCATCATCGAAGCAACGTACAACGTGTGCAATGGCGTCGGTCTCGCGGATATTGGCGAGAAACTGATTGCCGAGACCTTCGCCTTTGCTCGCTCCAGCGACTAATCCAGCGATATCCACAAACTCCATCGTGGTGGGGACGATACGCTCAGGCTTCACGATAGCAGCCAGTTGATCAAGACGTGGATCGGGGATCGGTACAATCCCAGCATTGGGCTCAATAGTACAAAATGGGAAGTTTTGCGCCTCAATTCCAGCCTTCGTGAGGGCATTAAACAACGTCGATTTCCCAACATTGGGTAATCCGACAATACCGCACTTAAAACCCATGTTGTGTCTCCTTAACGTTGGTGCAGAGTGCCCATGGCACGATCCCAGTCACCGGTAACAATGTCTGTAAAGTAGGACAGTGTGTCAGCAATGGCATCATCAATGAGTCGTCGCTCATCAGCCTGTGGCTTACCGAGCACATATCCGAGCACGCGATCTTTATGGCCCGGATGACCGATTCCCACCCGGATTCTGGCGTAGTCTGGGCCAAAGACCCGGTGCAAATCGCGAAGTCCATTATGCCCACCATGGCCACCACCGCGCTTTAATCGGATTTGACCCGGCTCGATATCGAGCTCGTCATGTACGATTAGGATCTCTACGGGCTCAATTTTATAGAACTGTGCCACTGCAAGCGCGCTCTGCCCGGAGCGATTCATAAAGGTGGTGGGTTTCAAAAGATGTAATGGGCGCCCTGCAAGGTTGACCTTCGCGGTCAGGCCAAAGAACTTCGATTCCGATGCAAAGGGACTGGAGAGGCGAGAAGCAAGAGCATCCAACAACCAAAACCCGGCGTTGTGCCGGGTTTCAGAGTAATCAGCCCCGGGATTCCCGAGGCCAATAATCAGTCGGTAGCCGTTCACTCAGCGCTGCCGGACTCGCCTTCTTCTGTCGCATCATCTGCTGAAGACGCGCCTTTCGCTTTATGGATGCTGACCAATGGCAGGTCAGACCCATGTGCCAATGCGACAAATGTGACACCTTTCGGCGCTTTGATGTCTGACAAGTGGATCACTGTGTCGAGCTCAGCATTAATCAGATCAACTTCAATGTACTCAGGCAGATCCTTCGGCGCACAGTTGACTTCAATTTCGACCGCATCGTGATGCACAACACCACCTTGCAACTTGACGCCTTTGCACTTGGCCTCATTCAAGAAGTGGATTGGCACGTGGACCTTGAGCACTGTACCTGCAGTTGCGCGCTGGAAGTCAGCATGCAATACGACAGGTTTTGCTGGATGGCGCTGTAGCGCTTTCAGGATGACTGGCTGCTCTTTTCCGTCAACAGTCAATGTGATCACTGATGCGTAAAACGCTTCTTCTTCAAGAGCACGGGTCAGATCTTTGTGAGCCAGCTGAATCGACTGAGGCGCTTGATCTCCACCGTAAACAACGGCAGGAACTAATCCTTCTAATCGACGCAGGCGGCGGCTCGAACCTTTCCCTGCTTCTTCGCGTGTAGACGCGGTTAAGCGGTAATCAGACATTTCTTTCTCCTAGTCTGGTTCGCCTTGTTTCGACCAACAAGGCGTCAAAAGCACCGAAGTGCTGCCCTCAGTTAACGAAACATCGCACTGATGGATTCTTCATTGCTGACGCGCCTTACAGCTTCGCCAAGCAACTCCGCGATCGTGATAATTCGGACACGTCCGGTTTGCATGATCTCTGCGGGGACGGGGATACTATCAGTCACCACCAATTCGTCAAGAGCACTGTCTTTCAGGTTCTCTTGCGCGCGGCCAGACAAGACCGCGTGTGTGCAGTAGGCGACCACAGATTTTGCACCCTGTTCTTTCAACGCTTTGGCTGCATTACACAGCGTACCTGCGGTATCGACGATGTCATCGACGATTAAGCATGTTCGACCGTCGACCTCACCAATGATATTCATGACCTCCGCCTGATTGGCTGCAGGCCGGCGTTTATCGATGATGGCGAGATCTGAATCGAGCTGTTTCGCCATTGCGCGCGCGCGGACGACACCACCAATATCGGGTGATACCACCACGGCGTCTTTCGGCTGGTTGCGTTGAATATCATCAAGCATCACCGGTGTCGCATAAATGTTGTCCACAGCGACATCGAAAAATCCCTGGATTTGGTCTGCGTGCAGGTCAACAGTGAGCACCCGATCGATACCGACACCAACCATAATATCCGCAACGACTTTTGCGGTGATCGGAACGCGCGCTGAGCGCGGACGACGGTCTTGGCGGGCATAACCAAAGTACGGAACGACGGCCGTGATACGCGATGCTGACGCACGGCGAAGTGCATCACACACCACCACGAGTTCCATTAGATTATCGTTCGTCGGTGCACAGGTGGACTGCAGCACAAAGACATCTTCGCCACGCACATTTTCGTGAATCTCAACCGCAATTTCACCATCTGAAAATCGACCGACGCTTGCATTACCCATCGGTACTGCGAGGTACTCGGAAACTTTTTTTGACAACTCAGGTGTGGCATTACCGGAGAACAGCATCAGTTGGGCCACGGGCGACTCCTTGGCAACGAGTGTGCGAATCGGAAATGGCTGGGGTGGTAGGATTCGA
>JAGYIK010000013.1 GCA_018402605.1 Litorivicinus sp.
AGATCAACTCGGAAACCAGTGGCGCTCGGGTCTCTCGATTCTTAGGAAAACCGCTGGCCGCAAGAAACAGTCCACTGGCGCCATCGCGCAGAATGTAGGTGTCATCAACCTTGAGACACTTCAACCATGGCATCGGAACAGGATCCATCTTCGGCGGTGCCGGTTGGCCGTTCTTCAAAAGCTTCCGGGTATTTTTACACTCGCTATTGGTGCAACCAAAGAACTTGCCGAATCGGCCCGTCTTTAACTGCATATCTTGGGCGCACTTGTCACACTCAATCGAAGGGCCTTCGTAGCCCTTAATCTTGTATTGCCCAGTCTCAATGACATGTCCAGGACAGTCGGGGTTATTCCCACAGACGTGCAGCTTTCGGTGTTCGTCGATGAGGTAGGAGTCCATCGCTGTCTCACAAATCGGGCAACGTTGCTTTTCCATCAACGCCAGTGTCTCAGCGTCCTCGCCTTCGGGGATCGCCTCATCTCCTGGAGTCAGGTTGATCGTTGTTTTGCACCGCTCTTTCGGGGGCAACTGATAGCCCGAACAGCCCAGAAAAACGCCCGTTGTTGCTGTTCGAATCATCATCGGTCGCTGACATGTGGGGCACTGTATTTCGGTTTCGGTCGGACTGTTCGGCCGCATGCCTTCTGGACTTGCCGCCACGTCCAGCTGATGACGGAAGTTTTGATAGAACTCATCCAGCAACGACAACCAGTCTTTGCGTCCCTCAGCGACATCGTCGAGTGAGTCTTCCATTCCGGCGGTGAAGTCATAGCTCATCAAATCACTGAAATTTTCAGTCAGTCGGTCTGTAACAATCTCACCCATCTTGGTCGCGAACAGTCGTCGACTTTCCATCTGCACATAGCCACGATCTTGAATCGTCGAGATGATCGCCGCATAGGTCGATGGTCGCCCAATACCCTGCTTCTCCAGCTCGCGAACCAGTGAGGCCTCATTAAAACGTGCGGGCGGTGAGGTGAACTTCTGCTGTGGGTCGAGGCTCACGAGATTGAGCACATCGCCCACGGCCACGTCTGGAAGCTCGGCTGCATCATCGCCTTTGCCACCCGGGGGCAAAACGGCTTGATACCCCGGGAAGGTCGTCACTTTTCCGCGCGCTCGAAGCACATATCCAGAGGCGTCCACCTTGATCGTCGTTGTCAGATACTCAGCTGGGGTCATCTGACAGGCCATGAATTGACGCCAAATCATTTCATAGAGCCGCTGCGCGTCGCGCTCCACACTGGTCAACTCCGAACCCTTTTTCCGCACATCCGAGGGTCGAATCGCCTCGTGTGCTTCTTGCGCGTTCTCACGCGAGGAATAAAAGTTCGGCGTCTCAGGCAGGTAACGTGCGTCAAACTGCTTGGCAATGAGCTCACGCGCGGCCGCCACGGCTTGGCCGGAGATAAAGGTGGAATCGGTTCGCATGTAGGTAATCAGACCGGCTTCGTACAACCGCTGAGCCAACATCATGGTCTTTTTCACACCGAAACCAAGACGTTGACTCGCCGCCTGTTGCAGCGTCGAGGTAATAAAGGGTGCAGGTGGTCGCGTTTTTCCGGGCTTACTCTCCCGCTCCACGACCTGATACGCTGATGCTTCCAATACGTCTGTTGCAGCCTTGGCTTGCGCACCATTGACCGGTTTAAATGCCCGCCCGCCGTGCTCGACAACCTGGAAGCGACCTTCCCCACCGGCGTGTCCAAGGTCCGCGAAAATCTCCCAATACTCCTCCGGCACAAATGCACGGATCGCCCGCTCGCGCTCAACGACCAACCGCACAGCAACCGATTGCACCCGTCCTGCCGAGAGGCCCCGGGCAATCTTCGCCCATAGGAGCGGAGACACCATGTATCCCACCACGCGGTCGAGGAATCGCCGTGCTTGCTGCGCATTCACACGATCCACATTCACCAAGGACGGTTTTGCAAAGGCGGCTTCAATCGCCGTTTTGGTAATTTCTGAGAAGGTCACGCGTTGATACTTTGCGGGATCGCCACCGATTGTCTCCTGCAGATGCCACGCAATGGCCTCTCCTTCACGATCCAAATCCGTCGCGAGATAAATCGTATCCGCCTGACTGGCCAACTTTTTCAGTTCAGCAACCACCTTCTCTTTACCGGGAAGGATGTCGTAATGGGCCTTCCACCGGTGTTCAGGATCAACACCCATGCGGCGAACCAGCTGGCGTTTTGCCTTGTCTTCTTTGCTCAAACTCGCATCTTTTGGGGATTTTTCTGCAGTACCTGAGCCAGACGTCGGCAAATCACGGATGTGACCGATGCTCGACTTCACAACATAGTTGGAGCCCAGATATTTGTTGATGGTCTTGGCTTTTGCTGGAGACTCAACTATGACGAGTGATTTACCCATGTACCCTCTAAAACGCACGTTGGTTCGGTTGATTAAGGCCTGCATTGAAAAAGCAAAATGCCTCTCGATGCAAGCTCCTTCCATTTTTTTCGGATGAAACCGCTCGCAATACGCCGACCCTACGCGCGATTTGCAGCGCCAACTGCTTCTGCAATGTGCAGCAGAATCCGCGAATCGCATCCGGCTCGAGCCCCGGCTTTGCGTCATCCCGCAAGCCCACACAACCTGACCCTCAGCCCCGACCCGACAACATGCTCAGGCAACGCATCCAGGATCCTGTTGCATCGGTGTCCGCAATAAATCCCAACTCTCCGACTTCGGCGGGAGACCCAAGACTCCTCTCGATCTGCGATACGCCAGAGCGAAAACGGCCTGGGTTTCACCTCGCACCGCAACAGATACTGCGCGATCCGCTCGAGGCCCATGCGCTCAGCAACCCAGCTTTCAAGAGTCATAATGCGGACTCTCAACCCGAGTGTCAGTGCTTCGGAGCGACGCTTACCCTGTAAACGCTCGCTTGGCGATGGCAAAACCCATGTCAACGAACCGATCAATGCCGTTACAATTACGATGATCCAAAGCCATTCCATTGGGTATGATTCCGCCATGTCAGTTGATCCGACGCTCGCCACCATTCTTCATGCCTTTCAGTGCACCTTTCCCGAACTCGATATTCAGGGCGGAGCTGCCGAGCCTTTTTATCAAGCACCGAAAGCGGATCGGACTGCAACGCTTTTTTTCCGAGAAGACTATGTTCGCAGCCTTCTTCATGAGATGGCCCATTACTGCTTGGCAGGCGATCACCGACGCGAACTGGATGATTTTGGGTTTTGGTACCATCCTTGTGGACGTTCGGCGGCGCAACAAAAACAGTTCGAGGCCGCAGAGGCGAGACCGCAAGCCCTTGAACGCATCTTTTGCGAGACGCTTGGTGTGCCATTTCAACCCAGCCTCGATGATTTTTCAGGGCGACCGATCAGTCCGGTATTCCTTGAGAAACTGGAAAATGCATATATAGAATTTCATCGGCAGATGCCGCCTACAGCGACACGCGCTCTCGAGGGGCTTAAAACACATGCCGTACAATGTCTTCGTTGTTCTCCTCCTGATCTTAACCGGGTGCTCACAGACTGATGCACAACGCGGGCTCGGCGAGGCCGAACTGACGCGAATCGCTCGGATTCTCGATGCCGACCCGCCAGCCCATATCACCGTCAGCCCGCGTGTGCGGACAGAGATCGCGGTGCCCCCGTTCAGCGAGGCCCGTATTGGGTTCACAAAGGCACTGTCACTTGGCGAATGCGGCCTAGTGCCATTGATCGCAGAGCGAAACTCCGCTCTTGGTCGCCAAAAAGCGGCTTCGACGCGCTTTATTTATGAGTGGCGCATCTGGGAGGGTTTGATGGCATGTCAAACCCAGTTTGCAGATGAACCCTGGTTCCAGGCCGCCCTTTTGGAGAAACGTCTCGATGTCGACATCGCTGTGCAGGCGGTGTTGTTTCAAAGCATTGAGGCAGACGCTGTGCAGAGTGCACTCAGCGCATCATTTTCCGACCTCAAACTCAGTGGGGCAGCGTATCGCGATGCATGGAGTCGTATTTCACCGCTGTTGATTCAAGCCCTGCAGGGTGGGCCAAGTCCGATACAGGCTGAACATGATGCGTTTGAAGCAGCGCTAAAGCACTGGGGTGATACACGCCACCACGCCGCACTCGGCCGCGCAGTACGTCAAACAGATGCCTGGTTGCAGGCCGCTAACGCATTACTTCAAGACGCCAAAACAGCCAATCGCATTTGCCCGATGGGAACACCAACCGCAGAGGGGCGACAGATCGCTGCCTTTGTGCGCGGTTATTTTGCCTCCTCAATTCAAAGCGAGGTCGCAACTGTGATGCAATCCGTTGAGGGTTTCGACGCGCTTTGGAGGCCCTTAAGGTCCGCATCAGCAACCATCGCCAAAGCAGCCACTACAGACGATCTGTTACTGCTTGCGCCAGGCAGTACGGCTGCACTCAAACAACGTTGGCAGATCCATGTCGAAAGTTGGCAAGCGATTTTGCAACAGTGTCAGCTAGCCCCGCGTGCAGAGACGACAAACTGATATTCGTCATCAGTCTCCACAATCTCGATTAACGTGTGCCCCATAAACCGGCACATTGTCGGGATATCTCGGAGCGTCGACGGATCGGTGGCAATCAACCGAACCACAGCGTGATCGGGTGCATTGCGCAAGGAATTACGGAACATCATCACAGGCTCGGGACACTTTAAGCCACGCGCATCAACAACCTGCAATGCATGATCTGCGACTAATGGAGTGGGCGACTTTGGGTCAGTCATACTTGCATCTATGCCTCGGAATCCCGCTAATGATACTACCTTTATAAAAAGAGAACGGAGTAATTCAATGTCTCAACGTGTTGCACTAGTTACCGGAGGCACCGGCGGAATCGGAACAGCGATTTGTCGTGAGCTCGCGACCGCAGGTTATCTCGTTATCGCCGGATACAACTCTGGCGGGAACCACGACAAGGCCAAAGCTTGGCAAGATGAGCAGCGCGAAGCAGGATATGAGATCGATGTCGCCTATGGCGACGTCTCAGATGCCGAGTCGGCCAAACAATGCGTCGACGGCGTTGTGGGCAAATATGGCACCGTTCACTGTTTGGTCAACAATGCCGGTATCACGCGAGATTCGACGTTTCGAAAAATGACACTCGAACAATGGGATCAAGTCATGAATGCGAACCTGCGGTCTGTGTTCAATATGACGCGGTTGGTGATCAACGGCATGCTCGAGGAGAAATGGGGACGTGTCGTCAACATCAGCTCAGTGAACGGACAAAAAGGACAGTTCGGTCAGGCAAACTATGCCGCAGCAAAAGCCGGTATGCATGGATTCACTAAGTCGCTAGCACAAGAGGTGGCGGCCAAAGGCGTGACGGTCAACACCGTCAGTCCGGGCTACATTATGACCTCCATGGTCGCTGCGATCGGAGACGACATCCTCGAAAAGATTGCCTCGACAATTCCTGTTGGGCGACTGGGGAAACCAGAAGAAATCGCCTACACCGTCTCCTTCCTTGCGTCGGAGCGCGCCGCCTTCATTACCGGATCTAACGTCGCCATCAATGGCGGCCAACACATGTTCTAGTCGGTATGTATCCAGCCATCGAGACCATTGATGGCTGGCATTTTATTGCGCTGCACAATAGACTGTGGCACGAAATCTTAAAAGGACACGGATGTGAGCACTGAACAGCAGAAAGCCCCCGAACAGTTGGTTGAATCGTTGAACGCGGAGAGCAAGCGACTTCTCCAAGGCCTGATGCGCTCTGACGACACCGCTGAAATCATTACGAATTTAACGGATGTATGGACGCAGTTGGTCATGCAACCCTGGACCAACCCACAAGGCTGGTTCGATATGATCAGCCAATACCAGCAAGATCAATTTAAATTGTGGACCAACCTCATGAGTGGCCAACACAGCGCCGCTTCTGCAAATGATCGACGCTTCCAATCCGACGAGTGGTCGAAATTGCCGGTGTTTGATTTCATCAAACAATCCTATCTACTGACTGCCGATGTCCTGAGTAAATCGACAGATGCGATCCCCGTTGAGAGCGCTGACAAAGAAAAGCTGAAGTTTTACACCCAGTATTTTATCGATGCGATGAGTCCGACCAACTTCGCTACGCTCAACCCAGATGTTCTGAAAGAGGCACTAGAGACCAATGGCCAAAGCCTGGTCGATGGGTTTCAAAACATGTTAACCGACCTCGATAAGGGTCGGATCACCATGACCGATGAGTCAGCCTTTGTGCTCGGTGAAAATATTGGCGTGACTGAGGGATCAGTGGTCTTTCGGAATCACTTATTCGAACTTGTCCAGTACAAGCCAACCACAGAGACAGTGCATCAGCGGCCCTTGTTGATTGTGCCACCATGTATCAACAAGTTTTACATCTTGGATCTTCAGCCTGAGAACTCGTTCGTCAAATACTGCGTCGATCAAGGCAACACTGTATTCCTCATTTCGTGGGCGAACCCAACAGCGGAATACCGCGATATCGGTTGGGATGACTATGTCGAAGATGGCATTTTAGAGGCCACGCGCGTCATCAAAGAGATCAGTGGCGAGAAGAAACTCAACGCAGTCGCATGGTGCGTTGGTGGGACCATTTTGGCCTCAGCACTCGGTGTCATGCAAAAGCGTCGTGACAACAGTATCGCCTCCAGTACGTACCTCACTACGCTGCTCGATTTTTCAGACCCTGGGCAACTCAGCGTCTTCTTAAATGCAGACGAAGTGGATATGCGTGCCAAGCAGGTTGAACAAGACGGCATGATGTCGGGTAAGAGCCTCGCCCTCGGGTTTAACATGCTGCGCTCAAACGATTTGATTTGGTCGTATGTGGTCAACAATTATCTAAAGGGTAAGACACCGGCGCCATTCGACATCCTGTACTGGAACTCGGATCCGACGAACTTACCGGCCAGGATGTATAACACCTACATTCGTGAGATGTACGTCAACAACAACTTGGCGAAGCCAGGTGGGTTTACCTGTTGTGGCAAAGCCATTGAGCTCAACAAAATTAAAACACCGTCGTATTTCCTCTCCGCGATTGAAGATCACATCGCGCCCTGGAAAACCACATTTTTAGGCATCGAACTCCTCGGTGGTCCGGTCGAATTTGTGCTTGGTGGTTCCGGCCATATCGCCGGAGTCATCAATCCGCCGGCGAAAAACAAGCGGAACTTCTGGACACAGGGTGAGACCGGTCAAGGAGCAGACCATTGGCTGGAAACTGCGACCAACAACCCGGGTTCATGGTGGAACCACTGGCATGCATGGCTCGACGCGCAAGATAACAAGCAGGTGCCAGCCCGACCATTAGGTCATCCCGAATTCCCTGAGATCGCTCCAGCACCGGGGGACTACGTCAGAATCCGTATTTAGATCGCGGATTGACTGCAGACGAAAAAAAGCCCCGATGGATGACTCTCCATCGGGGCTTTTTGTTACGCGATCACTTATTCAATGATTTTGCCAAATCCTTGGTATTTTTCTTCATCACGTTAAGCGCTTCTTCGCTCAATTGCGTCATTGAAGCGGCCTGCTTCTTGGCAAGGTCAGCCATTTTCTCTTGGTACCGTGTCAGGAACTTTTTATGAATTTCCATGACTTCAGGAACGGACTCGCACTGACACATTTGGCGTGCTTCTTCGAGACAATCGGACATCAACTCGGTGGTTAATTGCGTCTGCTGCTCCGTTAATGATTCGAGCATCGCGCGCTGCATTTCGAGCAGATCGGTCATCGGCTTGGTGGCTTTTTGAAACGCGTCCAATCCCATCATGGATTGCATCGTTTTCATCATTTCTTCATTTTGCTTCAAGAGCTGGTCAAACATCGGTAGTCCCCTTCTAAAATGTTGCATTGCAATAAATAAACGTTACGTTGCACTGCAACAAAAGGCAAGCACTCAGCCAGACGCGATAGTCGTAGACTCAAAACTCAGCTCTGTTAGGATTTTTGCATGACATTACATACTGAACACGCGCACACGGATGCACTGTGGACGCCCTCTCCAACTCAGGCTGGAAAGGCTCAGATCACAGATCTGATGGCCTTTGTTAACGCACGCCATGGGCGATCGTTGCATGACTATGCTGGTCTTCATCGCTTTAGCAAAGTGTGACAGAGTCCGAGTTATTTTGGGAGGCTGGTTTGGACTGCCAGGCTGATCAAAGCACGGCGCGCCTAACATTAACATTCACAAACGCGATCATGCCAGGAGCGCAGTTTTTTCCCGAGAGCAGGCTCAATTTCGCCGAGAACTGTCTAGCACATGCCCGCGGTGCGGATGACATCGCCATTATCGCGCACGAGGAATCGGGCGGACGCCAGATCATTTCATGGGGGCAACTTCGCGCAGCCGTCGGCAACCTTCGACATCAATTGATCCGCCTTGGCGTAAAACCCCATGATGTGGTCGCGGGTTTTGTTAGTCATGGCCCAGAAGCGATCATTGGCGCCCTCGCGACACTGTCCATTGGCGCGATTTGGACCAGCTGCTCGCCCGACTTCGGCGTCCAAGGCGTGGTCGACAGATTCGGCCAAACCCAGCCCAAGGTCTTGATCGCTGCACAACACACCCGCTACAACAAAAAAGCAATCGATCTCACCGAGCGGGTCAAGCAATTACTGGAAGCCATTCCATCGTTCACGGCCTGCATTCTATTCGGCCAGGCCGACCCAAATGCAGCCGTTGGCCGTGCGGGCTGCCAAATCGTTGATTGGCTGGACGCTACTGCGGGCCATCATCCGCTCGAATTTGCGGCAACATCCTTCAATCATCCGGCCTTTATTCTGTACAGCTCAGGCACAACCGGTGTGCCCAAATGCATTGTTCATGGGCATGGTGGGTCACTCATTCAGTTGGTCAAGGAACATCGGTACCACGTCGATATCCAGCCCGGCGATCGGGTGTTTTATTTCACCACCTGTGGCTGGATGATGTGGAATTGGCTCTTGGGAACACTCGCCTCAGAGGCGACCGTGGTGACCTACGATGGCTCACCCTTCACGCAAGGTGCCAAGACGCTCTGGGCGCTCTGTGAGCAGGATGACTGGCATGTCTTCGGCACATCCGCCAAATACATCGCGGCAATTGAGAAGCACAGCTACCATCCAGGCACCGCGCATCCATTGCACAGTCTGAAGGCGGTATTATCGACGGGGTCTCCGCTCGCGCACGAATCATTCGATTTTGTCTACCGACATATTAAATCGGATCTGTTGCTGGGCTCGATCTCAGGTGGCACAGATATCCTCTCCTGCTTTTGTCTGTCGTGTCCAATTCGACCAGTCCACCGAGGCGAATTGCAATGTGCCGGACTCGGCCTCGCAGTAGATGTCGTCAACGAACAGGGCGAATCGGTCATCGGTGAGAAAGGCGAACTGGTGTGTCGACTTCCCTTCCCAGTGATGCCGCTTCATTTTTTCGGTGACACCACTGGCGAAAAATACCGAGCTGCGTACTTTGAGCGCTTCCCTGGCATCTGGGCACATGGCGATTTTGCCGAGCACACCGAACACGATGGCTTTGTGATCTATGGCCGAGCCGATGCAACACTCAATCCCGGAGGCGTGCGTATTGGAACCGCTGAAATCTACCGACAAGTCGAGAGTGTTCCCGAGGTGCTTGAGTCACTTGCGATCGGTCAACGCACGGGTGATGACGAGCGGGTTGTCTTATTTGTGGTGTTGCAAGACGCCTTGGCATTAACCGGGGAGCTGAGGCTACGCATCAAGCAGCAAATACGAGAACATACGACGCCACGACACGTTCCTGATGTCATTGCACAAGTTCCTGATCTTCCGAGAACAGTCAGTGGTAAGATCGTGGAACTTGCTGTTCGCCAAGTTGTCCATGGTGAAACGGTTAAAAACACGGAGGCTTTGGCAAATCCTGATGCGCTCAATTATTTTAAAGACCATCCAGACGTCCATCTTTAGACTCACGCTTGCTTTGGGACTGATTGTCCCGACTGCAGTGTCTGCGTCCTCTGAGCCGGCCGATGTTCGGGTACTGGTGGATGTATCTGGCTCGATGAAACAAGCCGACCCCAACGCAGTGCGTGGTCCAGCGACTGCATTGCTGGCCGCACTCCTGCCCGATAACTCTTTGGGCGGGATTTGGTTGTTCGGATCTGATGTCCGTCCGCTCGTCCCCTATGGGCCAGTGAGTTCCCGATGGAATGCTCTTGGCTCTCCTATTGAGTCATCAATCGGTTCAACAGATCGGTTCACCCACATTGAGAGTGCGCTAAGAACCGGAGTTGAGGCAGGGCCTACAGATCAAGCGGCCTGCCACATCATGTTGATTACCGACGGCATCGTCGATGTCCAGGGCGGCAAAGAGGCCTCACAGGCATCGCGTGACCGAATCTTGAAGACGGTGCTTCCTGCGGCGCAGGCACGCCAATGTCGGGTACACACCATCGCGCTGTCCGACAGTGCAGATCTTCCATTGTTGAGGCAAATTGCGTTGCAAACCAATGGGCTTTTCACTCTCATCGATCGCCCAGGTGACCTCATTCCTGTGATGCTGGATGCCTTGGAGTTGGCGCTCCGCTCACAGCAGCTGCCGGTGCGAGATAATCAAATCGTTGTTGATGCCGACATCAGTCAACTCCGCTTGATTCGTCTGAATAACGAAACCCCCATCGCAATCCGCGGGGCGCAAGGGGTGATTAACCAAGACACCAATCGCCCTGGACTCGATTGGTATCGGGGACGCGGTTACGAGGCGTTGATCTGGAATCGGCCGTCAGCTGGAACCTATACACTCGAGACGCCGCTTGGCCCGAATGATCGGATTCTGATCGATAGTCCAGTGGTTTTGAATCTAACCGATCTTGCGCCAACGATTGCGGCCAATCAGTCGTTGGGCCTGGCCGCCAACGTCAGTGGTCCTGACGGGATCCGACAGGATCCGACACGCGAGTATCGACTTGCGTTCGGTATCAATGCGGATCCGATTCGTATGTCTGGATCCACCTTGCAAACGCAAATAGACAGCCCGCTCCCGGGCCGCACGTTACTGACACTGCAGAGCTTTGACGCAACACACACGCGACAAATTCAACGCATGTTCGAAGTGTTAGAGGCGCGTCCAGAGATGGAAATCGCCAACAATACAGCACAAGGGGTTGGCACTGTCGGCTCACCAATTGCCGATCCATCCCAGGGGTCTGATACGGCATCGGACAGGACAATGACTGCACAAGCGGAAAAAGCAGTGGCCGATTTACTTCCAGAAGACTTAAAAACGTGGCCGCTGTGGCAGCTCGTCGCAATCGCACTGGCCGGATTGGCGATGGTGGCGCTCATCGTCGGCCTCTTCATCCGCCCGAAAAATACCCATCACTCGGAATAGCACATGTTTGACCTCATCCACGGCCTTGGAAACATTCTTTGCGTATTGGCGATCTTGGGGGTCCCAATTGCCTTGATCAAACCCAGCCTCATTAAACAAGACAATCGGTTCCTCGCTTTGCGGGCGCTCGGCGGATTATTCCTCATCGGATTCATGTTAGTGGCTGTTGGAGCGTATTATGGAGGGATGCTGCAGCCGACCCCTATTCCGCAATGAAAACACAGATAAACGACACGACTATGGAACGACGCGATGCCAATTGATTTTATCGGTGATATCCATGGCCATGCAGGTGTTTTGAAAACGCTCTTGAGCGATCTCGGCTACCAAAAACGCAATCAACGATGGACGCATACCGAGGCGACTTTAGTGTTCCTTGGCGATCTCATTGACCGAGGCCCCGAGCAGCGAGAGACCGTTGAGGTTGTCCGTGAACTCTGTGATTCGGGTCTTGCCCTGTGTCTCACAGGCAACCATGAGTTCAACGCAGTGGGCTTCACCACAGAGCGGCCAGATGCCCCTGGCCAGTTCGTTCGAAGTCACACGGACAACCATATCCGCCAACATGAAGCGTTTCTTGAAGCCTATGCGAACGACCGCTCGGGCTACGATGAGACCTTGGCGTGGTTCAGCCAATTACCGCTGTGGTTTGAGACATCCAATGTCCGCGCAGTGCATGCATGCTGGCATACACCATCCCAGACCAAGCTGAATCACCTCCTCGATGATCAACATCGTCCTCAAAATCGCTCTTTTTTTAATGAGACAGGGATCCCTGGCTCCGAAGCCTGGCAGGCACGTGAAGTGCTACTCAATGGCATGGAAGCCAAGCTCCCCGACGACGTCGCCTTTACAGACTATTACGGAATTACCCGTCGCCGGATACGGGTCAACTGGTGGAGCCCCGGGCAAACCACATTTCGACAAGCTGCGGTCATCGACGAAACCCAGCGCCATGTGATCCCCGACCTTCAAATGGAAGAGGATTCACCCGCCTACAACGATACCCTATGCTTTTTTGGACATTATTGGATGCGAGGCGCTCCGCGCATCCAACATCCGCGAGCGGTTTGCCTTGATTACAGTATCGCCCTGCCCGATGGCGCGCTCTGCGCTTATCGCTTTAATGGCGAGGCTGATGCCAACCAAGACGGTTTACGGTGGCGCGGTCATTGATGACAATTTAGTGACATTATCATGACCAAAGATCACCAATAATTCTGTCATAAACCCACAGTAGACTCGAAAAAAACCGGGAGGTTTACACGTGTCTATTGAACCAGTCGTTTGCAATACCGAGTCTGATTCATCAACCCTTCTCTCCACCACACCAACCGCCAAGCGGCGCTTTCACAACCCACCAGGTAGCCCTCGATCAACCGGCTCTGTTAGAGACTTGGTGAGTTATATTGTGCGTCAGGCTTTCCGTCCGATGCCGAAATCATGGCCAACAGAACATGCTGTGCCTGCCGAAATCGCCCAGCAACAATTGGCAAACTGTGGCCCACATGCCATCACCTGGCTCGGCCATGCAGGGTTCGCTCTAACGCTCAATGGCCGCAGGATCGTGATCGATCCATTCCTCGCAGATCGCGCCAGTCCAGTCAGCTTTGCGGGGCCTCGACGCTTTATTCCGGCGCCACTGAATATTCTCGATCTCGGCCCGATCGATACGCTAGTCATCTCCCACAATCATTATGACCATCTCTGCTGGCATACCCTGAAGCATCTTCCCAATAAAGCCACCGTACAGGTGATCTGTCCCACTGGTCTTGGGCCTTGGTTTACCAAGCGAGGCTTTCAAAATATCACTGAACTTGGATGGCATCACAGTACACACGCAGGTGACGTCGCGGTAACAGCGGTTCCCGCCATACACCACTCCCGACGCGGGCTTTTTGATTCGAATCGATCGTTGTGGGCTGGCTTTCTTTTTGAATACGCGGGATTCAAGGTCTATTTCGGCGGCGATTCTGCAATGGGCCCAGTATTCCGCCAAACAGGACATCGTTACGGACCCATTGATCTCGCGCTGATTGGTATCGGAGCTTATGCGCCGCGGAAATTGCTGCGCTCTGTCCACGCGTCTCCAGAGGAAGCCGTCGATATGGGCACAGCACTCAAGGCCAAATCCATTCTAGGGATGCACTGGGGAACCATTGAATTGTCGGAAGAAGAAGCTTTTGAACCGGCACGACGGTTTATTCAAGCGGCTCTGAAGGCCGGATATACAGAAGATACGATTGTGCTGCCATCGGTCGGGGAAACACGACCACTCGATGTCGTCGCCACGCGGTCAGAATTACCGGAGCCACTCGCAAAAACGGGTACCTAGGTACCCGTTCTTTTAATCCTCAATTGATCAAGAGATCAGTCGAGAACTTTAAGCTTGCTTACCGCAACCTTTCCGTTTCGGCCTGAAGCCAATTCGAATTCAACGCGCTGGTTGTCTTCAAGACGATCCAGACCGTTTTCTTTGACCGCAGAGATGTGAACAAACGCATCATCGCCGCCCTCATCAGGAACGATGAAGCCAAAACCCTTGGTTTCGTTAAACCATTTTACTTTACCAGTTTGCATGTGTATTCCTCAGCAACTGCGCAGACGCCCGAAAATCTGCACTTTTTACTCGATATGCCAGTCAGTGTTGCTGTTACGCGGACACATGCTAAGCACTCGGACACGTCCAGAGTCGCAGGTTCTGGCGCAAAGTCAACGACGAAGTGATGACAAACCAATGAAATTACGTGAAATGTTCAACAATTAACCTAAATCCAACGGCGAACGCGGGTCCGGTAGGCAGCATAGGCGTCACCAAATTTATCCGCCAAGGCTCGCTCTTCAGGCACGATCTGAAAGCGATTGAGATACAGCACAAAAATCACCAAAGCCAGAGCACTCGCAGGATGCAGCGGTTGTATCACCCATGCGAACACGCATAACAGCAAGGCCAGATACATGGGATTTCGGGTGAGTTGAAAGACCCCTGTAGTGACCAGCGATACGGTGTCTTCCGGGTTCCAAGGGTGAATCGTCGTTTTTTGTCGCCAACAGCCAATCACACCGCCCACACCGAAAAAAAATGCCATCAAGATGCAGATGAGGCTCACAGTCAGGGGGAAAAATACGCTCGGATCCGAAAACCATTCGCTGATCAGGGTGTAACTGCCACCACACAAAATGGCCACAACAGGCGGGGGTATCTTGAGTTCAAGCCAGCGCGGAGTCATACAGGTATCTCACGGATTTCCGACTTGGTCGGGACGGCAGGATTTGAACCTACGACCCCTTGCACCCCATGCAAGTGCGCTACCAGACTGCGCCACGCCCCGAGAGCGGCAAAGTATACAGCGAACTAATCAGACAGCAACCGCCGCACCTGCTCAAGTTCACGGATCACCTCACGGAGTGCCATACCCTTTGAGTCGTCATGACTGGCCTCTTGCCGTGTCATATCCTCATCATGAATGCGTTGCTTTGCGCCGGACAACGTAAACCCTTGCTGGTGCACAAGCGCGCGAATGCGGCGGATCATAATCAGATCTTGGTAGCGGTAATACCGTCGATTGCCACGGCGCTTATCAGGCTCGAGTTGTTCGAACTCTTGTTCCCAATATCTGAGCACATGTGGTTTGACCCCACACAAACGGCTGGCTTCACCAATGGTGAAATAGACCCGATCGGGGATCTGCGGGAGATCATCATCGAACAGGTCGACTGTGGTCATACATCATCCACAGGATGGTAACGTTCCACTTGAGACCGAAGCTTTTGTCCCGCACGAAATGTCACCACGCGACGCGCGCTCACGGGAACTTCTTCGCCTGTTTTTGGATTGCGCCCGGGTCGCTCGTTTTTGTCTCGCAACTCGAAGTTGCCGAATCCCGACAGCCGAACAGGCTCGCCATCGATCAATGACTCACGGAGCTCTTCGAACAACAGTTCAACCAACTCTTTGGCTTCCCGTTTATTCAATCCAACCACCTCGTTGAGGTGCTCTGATAAATCTGCTTTGGTCAGTGCTGCCAAATTCTTATCCTCTTAATTCCGCATGAATTTCCGCACGGAGTGCAGAAATCACCCGATCCACAATGGCTTGGATTGTGGCGTCATCCATGGTCGACTCAGTGTCCTGAAGGCTTAAACTTAATGCCAAACTTTTCTTACCTGCCTCAATACCTGGGCCCTGGTAAATATCAAATAACTGCACCTCGCGGATCCGTGAATCGGAAACTGAACGCACAGTTGCCTGCACTTGACTCCATTGAATGCCGTCATCAACAACAATGGCTAAATCGCGATTCACACGAGGATACCTCGAAATCGCTTTAAAAGCAGTGACTTGACCACGCAAAATTGGATCAAGGTGCAAATCCGCCAAATACAGCGGTTTTGGTAAATCCAGTTGTCGCGCCAAACGTGGGTGCAAGCGGCCCACAATACCGATGCGCTCTCCATCCAGTCGGACCTCAGCCGTCTGGCCTGGTGCCATTGCCGGATGCGTGCCTGGGACCCAAGACAACGACTGCTCGCCGTTCAGCCCGATCAACCCATCAACAATGCCCTTGAGATCGAAAAAGTCGACACCTCGAACCCCACTAAAGTGGATGGGGTCATGTTGTCCGTAGAGCGCGATGCCTAAATGCTCTGATTGATCCAAATCACTCTCAGTTTGAACAAAGCACTGTCCCGTCTCAAATAACCGAACTCGGGTAGCTTGGCGATTGACGTTATGACGCACTGCTTCAACCAACCCCGGAACTAAGGATCGACGCATCTCAGCCATGCTGGAGGCGATGGGATTTGCAAGGCGAACGCCTGGAGCGCCATCCCCCAACAGCGCTTGGATCTCAGGATCCACAAAACTATAGGTAATGGCCTCCTGGATATCCTGGTCTACAAGATAGGATTTCAAACGATGTAACGGGGTCTTTGCTTCTGGAACCGACGCCATCGACAAGGCCTGTGCAGGCAATGAGACGGGGAGATTGTTGTATCCATAAATACGCGCGAGCTCTTCAATCAGGTCCTGCTCAATGGCGATATCGAAGCGCCAACTGGGTGCGACGGCCCAATACCCATCGGCCTCACGCGTCACATGGCAACCGAGGGACTCCAGTATTGTAATCACGTGCTCTGGTTCAATGGCTACGCGCAACTGCTGTTGAATTCGTGCATCGGTAAGCCAGACCTTCGCTGCGCTTGGCATGCTCGCGGCCACTGAGGTGTTCACAAGAGGACCCGCGTCACCACCACAGATCTCGATTAACAATGCTGTGGCCCGCTCACAGGCGCGTTGTGCCAACTGCCAATCCACGCCGCGCTCAAAGCGTGTTGATGCATCGGTATGCAGGCCGTAGCGCCGTGCCTTACCGGCAATGACGATCGGATCGAAAAATGCGCTCTCAAGGAAAACGTCGCGTGTCGTACTGGAAATACCCGAGTGCTCACCACCCATCACGCCAGCTAGGGCCAGCGGCTTTTCCTGGTCTGCAATCACTAGCACGTCATCTGCCAAGGTCAACTCTTTGCCATCCAGGAGACGCAGCGTTTCCCCGGCTTTCGCGAAACGCACATCGATACCGCCATTGAGCACCGATAGGTCAAAGGCGTGCATCGGTTGCCCTAATTCCAACATCACATAATTGGTAATATCGACAACCGCATCGATCGAACGAATCCCAGATCGACGCAACCGCTCAACCATCCAGATGGGCGTCGGCTGCGTGATATCCACATTTTTAATCACCCGACCGACATAGACTGGGCAGGCCTGTGGAGCCGAGAGCGTCACTGGGAATTGCGTCTCATGACTCGGCGCAATAACCGGACACGGCACCGCTTGCCACGGCGTCTCGGTCAAAACCGACAGCTCACGCGCCAATCCAGTCAGCGAAAGGCAGTCCCCACGATTCGGGGTCAAATCCACTTCCAAAACGGCATCGGGGAGACTTAAATACTCAGAAAAATCGAGACCCACCGGCGCAGTAGCGGGAAGCTCCATCAGGCCATCACGCTCATCAGACAAGCCCAGCTCATCAGCTCCGCACAGCATCCCCTGCGACAGCACACCACGCAACTTCGCCTCTTTGATCGAAAAATCCGATCCAATCAGACCACCGACGCGCGCAAATGGCGCTCTCAAACCAACCCGCGCATTAGGCGCTCCACACACCACCTGCAACCGATCCGTACCATCGGACACCTCGCAGACATTTAACTTATCTGCATCCGGATGCGGCGACACGGACAGAATCTCACCGACCACAACGTTTGAGAATTCATGTGATGCAGATTCCACTGCATCGACCTCGAGGCCCGCCATCGTCAGCCGGCTGACGATCTCTTCGACCGCAATCTCGGTCGGACACAGGCTTTTCAGCCAAGACATACTTGCTTTCATGGTTATCCGTGAAACTGATTCAAAAATTGCAGATCGTTCTCGAAAAACAACCGCAAATCGCCAACACCGTAGCGCAACATCGCGAGACGCTCGATTCCCATCCCGAAGGCAAACCCGGTGTACACCGATGTATCGACACCGGTCTGCTCAAAGACCTTTGGATGCACCATCCCGCAGCCCATCACTTCAAGCCAACCGGTGTTCTTACACACACGGCAACCGGCGCCCTCGCACATCACACATTGCACATCGACCTCGGCAGAGGGTTCAGTGAAGGGAAAGTAACTCGGCCGAAACCGGACATCGAGATCGGCTTCAAAAAAACGGTTCAGGAAGGTCACGATGGTGCCTTTCAAATCCGCAAAGCTGATATCGCGATCCACCACCAGTCCCTCGATCTGATGAAACATGGGTGTATGGGTGAGATCGTGATCACACCGATACACGCGTCCAGGAGCGACGATCCGAATCGGTGGCTCTGCGGACAGCATGGTCCGAATCTGTACAGGCGATGTGTGCGTGCGCAACACCCGACCGTCATCGAAATAGAAGGTGTCATGCATGGCACGCGCCGGATGATGCGACGGAATATTGAGCGCTTCAAAATTGTGCCAATCGTCTTCGATCTCAGGCCCAGTCGCGACTTCATAGCCAAGCGAAGCAAACAGGGTGTTCAGTCGGTGCAATGTCCGCGTGACGGGATGCAATCCAGCCACATGACTTGGGCGACCCGGCAAGGTCACATCAATGGCCTCACGCGCGAGGCTCGCATTCTCAGCCTCTGACTCAAGTCCAAGCTTCTTCGCTTCGAGCGCCGCGTTGACTGCATCGCGAACCACATTAATCCGCGCACCCGCTTCAGGACGCTCTTCTGCTGAGAGCTGGCCTAAGGTCTTCATCTGCGCACTGATCAGACCTTTTTTGCCGAGATAGCTGACACGCACCTCATCAAGAGCCTGCAATGAATCAGCAGCCCCAATCTGGCGCAGTGCCTCTGTTTGAATCGCTTGTAAATCGTTCATCTGAAGTCCAATTGATAAAAAAAGGCCGCGAGGAGAATGTCCAGGCGGCCTTCCCTTCAGTCACCCTGAAGGTTTGAGATTAAGCCTGTGCTTGATTCAGGGCTTGCTTGGCTTGCTCAGCAAGCGCGGCAAAGGCCACCTTCTCATGCATTGCTAAATCGGCAAGCACGCGACGGTCCATCTCAATATTGGCCTTTTTCAGACCATTGATGAAACGGCTGTAGCTCAAACCACACTCACGGGCGCCGGCGTTAATCCGGGCAATCCACAGTGCGCGGAATTGGCGCTTTCTCTGACGACGGTCACGATATGCATATTGACCGGCTTTGATCACAGCCTGCTTGGCGACTCGGAAGACGCGCGAACGGGCACCGTAGTAGCCTTTCGCCTGCTTCAGGATCTTTTTGTGACTGGCACGTGCGGTTACACCGCGCTTGACTCTTGGCATGGGTCTCTCCTTTTACCGTGTTCCTGGAAGCATCCGATGGATCAGCTTGATATCAGAGGCTGCTACCATCAGCGTACCGCGCAAATGACGCTTACGCTTGGTCGTCATTTTGGTAAGGATGTGACTCTTGT
>JAGYIK010000130.1 GCA_018402605.1 Litorivicinus sp.
ACTCACCCCGTAGCTCATACCGAACGCCTGTGTGCGGGCATTGATACACACCCTCACCCACCAACGGCAGCGCAATCTGTTCGCCGTAGGCACTCATCCAACCAATCTGTTTGGCAGGCACACCCACCATCAGGGCATAGGGTTTGACGTCTCTATTGACCACCGAACCAGCTCCAACGAATGCAAATTCGCCGATGGTCGTGCCACACACGATGGTGCAGTTGGCCCCCAGGGTCGCGCCTCGCCTGACCAGCGTGTCTCGATACGCATCCTTCCGCTCAATCAGCGCCCTCGGGTTGTAGACGTTGGTGAAGACCATCGAAGGCCCACAAAAGACACCCTCCTCGAGGGTCACGTTGTCATACACCGACACATTGTTCTGAACCTTACACCGGTCTCCGATGATCACCCGGTTTCCGACAAACACGTTCTGCCCCAGGGACACCTCGCGACCAATCCGGGCACCGGCGCACACGTGGACAAAGTGCCACACCCGGCTTCCCTCGCCGATCTCAGCACCGTCATCGATGATCGCACTGGGATGCGCTGTGTAGGTCACGAAGATGCCCTTGTCACAAAGGGATGGATTTCACCGTGTGTCGCGATCGCAGCGCGGCGTATATGTGCAACCGTCTCTATTGCCACGCGATTTTCTTCCAAACCAAAGCCTCGACCGGCCAGGATCTCTTCGTAGGACCGCGTGTGCAAATCGGTAAATCCATCCGAGAACTCGATGTTCTCACCATTCGCGGTGATCGCGCGGAAGGTACGCTTACCCTTGGCCCGCTCGGCTTGGGGCACGTCGTTGATGTCGATCGATAGGAACCAGCGCACGCGGGCGTGCGCATATTCAAGGTAGCCCGCAGCCTTGGTGGGTGTGCTCAGGTGCACGACGGCCTCTTGTCGTCCACCGAAAATGAAAGACAACATATCGAAGAAGTGGACGCCAATATTAGTCGCGATCCCACCAGATTTATGCTCATTGCCCTTCCAGCTTTGCAGATACCAGTGTCCGCGCGAGGTGATATAGGTCAGGTCCACATCGTACTTCTGACTCCGGTCGCTCACTTGTACCTGGTCGCGTAACGCAACGATCGACGGATGCAGGCGTAACTGCAGGATCGTATTGACCGTGCGACCAGTTTCGGCCTCGATTTCCTGGAGACTGTCAATATTCCACGGGTTCAACACCAGCGGCTTTTCGCAGATCGCGTCGGCCCCCGAGCGCAGCGCGAAGCGCATGTGGCTATCGTGAAGATAGTTCGGTGAGGCGATGGCAACGTAGTCCACACCCTTACCCGAGCGGCGCAGCTTATCGATGTGCCGATCAAAGCGTTCAAACTCAGTAAAAAAATCCGCTTCAGGGAAATGGCTATCGATGATTCCGACTGAATCATTCGGATCCAGCGCCGCGACCAGATCGTGTCCTGTCTGGTGGATGGCGACCATGTGGCGAGGGGCTATGTACCCCGCGGCCCCGATCAAAGCGAAACGTTTCATGACAATCCCTTGGTCACAGCCGCAGATCACTTTGCTCGGCCGGGAAGATGTATTTCAGGTCGTAGAGCACGTGGTCCTCGCGCCCGAGATTTCGTATGCCGGCCACACCCATCGCCGTGAACTGCTGATGCGCGACCGCCAGAACGATCCCATCATAGGCATTGGTTCTGGGCTGACCGATCAGTGTGATGCCATATTCGTTTTCGGCTTCGACGGCATCGACCCAGGGATCGAATACATCGACCTCGATACCGTAGTCCTCTAATTCGGTGATCAGATCGACCACACGGGTGTTGCGCAAATCAGGACAATTTTCCTGAAGGCCAACCCCCATCATCAACACTCGCGATCCTTTCACCTGGATACGACAGGTGAGCATCTGCTTGACCCGTTGGCTCGCCACATAGCCCCCCATGCTATCGTTCAAGCGACGTCCCGCGAGAATGATCTGAGGGTGGTAACCAATGGCCTCCGCCTTATGCGTCAGGTAATAGGGATCGACACCGATGCAGTGCCCACCCACGAGACCCGGACGAAACGGCAGAAAGTTCCACTTGGTACCTGCCGCCTGCAACACAGCTTCGGTGTCGATATTCATCCGATTGAAGATGATTGCCAGCTCGTTAATCAAGGCGATGTTCAGATCGCGCTGAGTGTTCTCAATCACCTTGGCCGCTTCCGCAACCCGGATGGATGATGCTTTATAGGTTCCGGCTTCGATGATTGATGCATACAGCGTGTCGACGAATTCAGCGACCTCTGGTGTTGATCCAGACGTGATCTTAGTGATCGTTGTCAGTCGGTGCGCTTTATCGCCCGGGTTAATCCTCTCCGGACTGTAGCCGACAAAGAAATCGACATTGCACTTCAAACCTGAGACGCGCTCCAGGACCGGCACACAATCCTCTTCGGTCGCGCCAGGGTAGACAGTGGATTCATACACCACGATATCACCTCGCCGAAGGACAGTCCCGACCGACTCTGAGGCTTTCATCAGTGGCCGAAGATCTGGGCGCTTATGCTCATCAATGGGAGTTGGGACCGTGACGATGTACACATTGCACTGTGCAAGATCATCGAGTTCGGTTGTGAACATCAGATTTTCGGCTTGGGTCAGCTCAGAGTCCGCAACCTCGAGGGTTGCATCATGACCCATCCGCAACGCCTGGACTCGGTGCGCGTTGACATCGAAGCCCATAACCGTCAGCCGTTTACTGAACTCCACGGCAAGTGGAAGCCCGACATACCCGAGCCCAATAATGCCGATTTTGGTCGTGTCCAGGGAGAAGTGGAATGGCATAGGTTCAACTAGTGCGCATGTTCGGAGGCAATGAGCGTATCAACATCAATCAACGCATCGTACAACCCAATTGTTGCATCCATCTGCCTTGAGCGGGTTTTCGCAACACAGAAAAGGGCCGGCATATCGATTGATCTTCCTGAGAAGCCGTTTGTTCGGATCGACCGGTCCCTAGGGGAACAGGGTCGCAATAGGTATTTCAAAGCAATCCTCGATTTAGAGCAAATTCACGTTGCTGAACCCAGAGACAGGGAGGCGTACCTCGTGCGCCTTTCGCGCAAAGAATAACCCTCCAAACACGACCACCGAGCGGCTCCGCCTAAGGTGTCTGAAAATTCATCGCGG
>JAGYIK010000131.1 GCA_018402605.1 Litorivicinus sp.
CACCACGCCAGAGGCATCTGCCGGAATCTCCATGGATGCCTTATCAGACTCCAAGACAATTAATGTGTCGCCCTCAGAGACCGTATCGCCGGTGGTAACAGTCACCTCGATGACAGTGACATTTGAGGCATCACCAATATCTGGTACACGAATCGTTGTCATGTCACACCTCCTTACAATGCCACCGGATCGAGACGATCCGGGTCGATGCCAAACTGTTTGATGGCGTCTGCCACAACTTTCGCTGTGACCTTGCCGTCTTTCGCTAGCGCGCTCAAAGCAGCAATCGTCACAAACCGACGATCCACTTCAAAGTGCTCGCGCAACTTCTTCCGAGAATCAGAGCGACCAAAGCCGTCTGTACCCAGAGTTACATAGGTCGTCTTACCGAGGAATGGTCGAATCTGCTCGGAATACAGTTGCATGTGATCCGTAGCGGCAACGACGGGCGCATCGGATCCGCCCAGTAACGCTTCGACATGACTCACGCGCGGTGTTTTGGTCGTCGGGTGCAACATGTTATAGCGCGCACAGGACTGGCCATCGCGACGCAACTCATTGAAGCTGGTTGCACTGTAGACCTCGGCATCCACACCAAAGCCAGAGAGCAACTCAACAGCCGCTTCAACTTCACGCAAGATGGTTCCCGATCCCAGTAACCGCACCCTGTGCTTACCCTTCCCTGCGGCCGGCTTCAATAGATACATCCCTTTGATGATCTGCTCTTCGCATCCCTCTGGAAGGTCAGGGTGGCTGTAGTTCTCATTCATCAGCGTGATGTAGTAGAAAACATTCTGGTTTTCGTCGTACATCTGCTTCAGACCATGCTGCACAATAACCGCGACTTCGTAGCTGTAGGTTGGATCGTAAGACCGCTGATTCGGCACCGTTCCGGCGATCAAGTGACTATGGCCGTCTTGATGCTGCAAACCTTCACCGTTGAGCGTCGTGCGACCGGATGTGGCGCCAAGCAAGAACCCCTTGGCCTGAATATCACCAGCCGCCCAGACCAAATCGCCCACCCTCTGGTGGCCGAACATCGAGTAATAGATGTAAAACGGAATCAGTGGTTGATTGTGATTGGCGTACGAACTCGCACAGGCCATCCATGCCGAGAACGCGCCGGACTCATTGATGCCCTCTTCTAAGATTTGTCCCGCTTTGTCTTCATGATAGGACAACACCTGGTCGACATCATGTGGAATGTATTTTTGACCTTCGGTGGTATAGATACCCAATTGCTTGAACATACCCTCCATACCAAAGGTTCTGGCCTCATCAGGAACAATTGGCACCACACGGTGACCAATGGTCTTGTCCTTCACCAATGTCGAGAGAATGCGAACAAAGGCCATCGTTGTTGAAATCTGCCGATCTCCAGTGCCTTTCAATTGCTGCTTGAATGCATCCAATGACGGACATCCCAGCGGTTCAGACCAAACGCGGCGCGTCGGTAAAAATCCGCCCAGCGCATTTCGACGTTCGCGCATGTATTTAATCTCGGGACTGTCTGGGCCCGGATTGTAGTAAGGCAACTCTTCAATGGCCTCATCAGGAACCGGGATACCGAAGCGATCACGGAACTTCTTCAAGTTCTCAACATCGAGCTTCTTCACCTGGTGCGATGGGTTCGCTGACTCGCCTGATGAACCCATGCCATACCCTTTTACAGTCTGTGCAAGGATGACTGTTGGCTGGCCCGTGTGATTCACCGCCGCATGGTAAGCCGCATAGACCTTCAATGGATCATGGCCACCGCGATTGAGCTTACTGATATCCTCATCGGTCATATCGGCAACCATGTCCTTAAGTTCAGGATACTGGCCGAAGAAATGCTCCCGTGTGTAGGCGCCACCCTTGGCTTTGCAATTCTGCAGTTCGCCGTCGACAACCTCATCCATGACTTTTTGCATCAGTCCATGGCGATCTCTCGCAAACAATGGATCCCAATGACGACCCCAAAGCACCTTAATCACGTTCCATCCAGCACCGCGGAACGCACCTTCCAACTCTTGTACGATCTTTCCATTTCCACGGACCGGACCGTCGAGGCGCTGCAAGTTACAGTTGATGACGAATACTAAATTATCGAGGCGCTCACGACCCGCTAAGCTGATGGCGCCCAGCGATTCCGGCTCATCCATCTCACCGTCACCCAGAAATGCCCAAACTTTACGGTTGGGTTGATCTGACAACCCGCGGTTCACCAAGTACTTCATCACGTGCGCTTGGTAGATCGATTGGATCGGGCCAAGACCCATTGAGACCGTTGGAAATTGCCAATAGTCAGGCATCAACCACGGGTGAGGATATGACGAGAGACCTTCACCATCGACTTCACGCCGGAAATTATCCAGTTGCTTCTCACTGAACCGACCTTCCAAAAATGACCGCGCGTAAATACCCGGACTTGCATGCCCTTGGATGTATAGAAGATCTTGGCCATCTGGGTGATCGGGACCTTTCCAGAAGTAATTGAATCCAACTTCATAGAGTGTGGCGGCCGACTGATATGTGGCGATGTGCCCACCCAAATCGTCGCCGGTCTTGTTTGCGCGCATGACCATTGCCAATGCGTTCCAACGAATCAAACTGCGGATGCGACGCTCCATGAACAAATCGCCCGGCATCCGTGCTTCTGACTGCAACGGGATGGTGTTCCGGTACGGTGTGGTCATGGCAACCGGAAGGCGAGCCCCTTCCTGGCTGGCGCGAGCAACCAGTTTGTTGAGCAAATAGGCAGCACGCTCGGCACCCTCTTGCTTTAAAACAGATTCGTAGGCCTCAAGCCATTCTTGGGTTTCGGTCGGATCCTGGTCGACCGTAATTGGCGTATTCGCCATGGTTTCACCTCGTTGGGTTGGTTGGTGACATACGCCGGTCGACATCGATCGATTGTGTCAACTCTTTCAACCGGCGCGGTTTGGTATCCGCTAAGCGATCACGATCCAATGACTCACTTACCGTTAACATATGCTGACGCACCGCGCTCCTTGCGGCTGCGGGATCGCGATCGATAACGATCGCGCGGTACATGGCATCGTGTTGCAACGCCAAGTCCTGTTTCTTCGGCCGGTCGAGATTCAACTCGGCCAAGTTCTTTACGATCGATTCCTCCAGCAACAC
>JAGYIK010000132.1 GCA_018402605.1 Litorivicinus sp.
GCGAACGGCTTCGGTGAGCGCGCGCTCTGTGGCCGCGCGTCGTTGGTTCTCGGCTTCGAGCGCCTCGTTCACCGTTTGCAATTCTTCGGTTCGTTCGGCAACCCGTGCTTCAAGTGTCTCATTCGCAACCTCGAGCGCCATCTTTGCGGCGTTTCGCTCGGTGACATCCTGATACAGGACGAAGATACCCTGCACATCTCCGTTTTCTTGGCGATGCGGAACATAGAGCGCTTCAAACTCTTTGTGCTCGCCGGCGCGATCAATCGAGACCTCGAAGCGTTGTCGCCGCCCAGCAAATGCGCGTTCAAGGTAGGGCAGCCGAAGCGCATACTCGGCATCGGTAAAGATCTCTCGATTGGGCCGCCCGATGACTTGTTCGCGCCAGATTCGCATCGTCCGCTCAAAGGCTTTGTTGATAAACTGAATGCGATAGTCGCGGTCAACATAGGCGATCATTGCTGGCAGATTGTCTGTGTAGACACGGATGGCCTGTTCTGATTCGCGCAGTGCGGATTCCGTTTGTTTGTAGGGTGTAATGTCTGAATAACTGGTGACATAGCCACCATTGGGCATGGGCTGACCAATGATTTCGATAGTCACCCCAGTCGATAGTTCCGATTCACGACGGTAGGCACTGCCTTTGTTCAGGTGATCAAGCCGACGTTGCACGGCCGCTTCGATCTGCTCCTCGGTATTGTATTCGCCAACCAAGCCTTTAATGGCATTGTGCCGAAAGAGGTCCGCGACAGGTCGTCCAACTGTAAGGATTTCATCGGGATACTGAAACATCTCTTGGTAACGTCGATTCCAAGCCACCAGGCGTTGATTTTGATCAACGACGCTGATTCCCTGCGGTAAATGCTCGATCGCTTTGCGCAGCAGTTCTTGGTTTTGCCGTGCCAGTGTTGATGCTTCATCAACAAGAGAGACCAACTCACCCAGATGAATCCTGCGACCGCGTGACGCCGAACGAATCACAAGGCGCGCCGAGGTGTGCCCAATCTCTTGTGCTAACACACTTTCCATTGCAGCGATTAATTCAGAGGGGGCTGGGTCACGGTCACTGAGTGTAAGCAGTTGATGCTCACTGACGTAGGTGTCGAGAATGTATTGCACACGGTCGTTACCGATGAAACGTGACGCAAGGGTCGTCAGATCACCGACGCGCATGTCCGCATGGAGATACCGCCCGGTTTTGGTGTTTGCTGGCATTACATCGACAAAGGTTGCTGCTTGCACGCGATCGACAAGGCGCGAAGTGGTCAACAATGAGACCACAAAGTAGGTCAGGGTGTTCAGTCCAAGTGAAGTAAGAACACCCACGGTGAGCGGATCGGTCGAGGCCCACTCTGAGAGCTTCGCCGGCCAGGCGGCGAGATTCATTTCCGGCAACACCAAAATGACAGCCCAGCTCACCAGTCCAACGAGCATCCCTGCGAGTGCACCGAAGCGGTTCCCGCTTCGCCAGTACAGACCACCAAATAGGGCCGGCGCAAACTGAGCGGCTGCGGCAAACGCGACCAGTCCGATTGCAGCGAGGGATCGCTCACTTGTGGCCGACTGGTAGTAGAGCCATGCCAGCATCATGATGCCGGTGATACACAGTCGTCGCACCATCACCATGAGCCAAGCGAGATCTTGGCGCTGTTTGATATCTTCACTCGAGGCGCGGAAGATCAGCGGCAAGATCAGCTCGTTTGCGGCCATGATGGCCAGCGCCAAGGTGGAAACTAAGATCATCCCAGTGGCTGCAGAGAGTCCACCAAGAAAGGCGAGGGCTGCCAGTGGTTGATTGTCAAAGGCCATCGGCAGCAGTAAAACGAAAGCATCCGCGGGGGCGGCTTGTCCGAATTTTAAGAGCCCAGCAGCGGCGATCGGCACAACAAAGATGATAAATCCGAGCAGGTACAGGGGGAACACCCAGCGTGCAGCACCCCGATATTGCGCATCGGGTGCTTCCACAAAGGTGACGTGGAATTGTCGTGGCAAACAGACAATGGCAAGGGCCGCCAACAGGAGTTGGGTCATCAGCCCCCATTGCGAAAAATTGGTATTGAAGACTGAGGCCACCATGGGGTCGAGACGCGCTTGCATGAACAGGTCGTCGAAGCCATCGTAGAGCTGAAAAACACAAAATACGCCGACCATGACAAAGGCAACCAGCTTGACCAATGACTCGACTGCAATCGCAATCATCATGCCGCGGTTGTTGTCACGGCGCTGACCGGGCAGGCGGGTACCGAACAGAATGGCAAAAATGGTCAAGAAGATGGCTGCGAAAAATGCCGTGTCAAAGATCTGCGGGGCCGTATTTGTCGGTGACCCAGTCATAATACTAAAGGTCTGACCGACTGCCTTCAGCTGCAGCGCGATGTATGGGATGGTCCCTAAAAGCGCGACCAATGTGGTGAGAACGGCGAGCGGTTGCGAGCGTCCGTAACGTGCAGACATGAAGTCAGCAAGCGAACCTATGTGGTGTGCGCGAACGACTGCGGTGAATTTGGCGATCACTGGCCAGCCGAACAAAAACATCATGATTGGCCCGAGATAAATCGGCAGAAAGTCCCAGCCATGGCCGGCTGCAGAGCCTACTGCGCCATAATACGTCCAGCTCGTCGCGTAGACACCAATTGAGAGTGGGTAGATCCAGCGTGCCGCGCGGGCGCCACCGAATGAGCCGGTATTGCGGTCACCATGCCAGGCCACAACGAAGAGTACGCCCAGATACGCCAGCGAAAGCAGTGCCAGTTGCCAACTGTTAGACATGCAAATGTGCCCGAGCGGAATTCATGTTCTGCTGATGCATAACGGTTTATACCTGCTGACGTCAATGGTGATCATAATACGACCAATGTCCTGATTTGACTTTCTCAATTAGGTGATACTTTCCATCTTGCTTCCTTTTAACTAACGATAATGAGGGTGGAGAAGCATGGAAGAGCAAAAAGCTCAAGCCTATTGGCAGGAGAATCTCCGGACAATTATGCAATTGCTGGTTGTCTGGTTCATCGTGTCATTCGGCTTCGGGGTCCTATTCGTGGACCTTTTGGACACAATCGCCTTTGGCGGTTTTAAGTTGGGGTTCTGGTTT
>JAGYIK010000133.1 GCA_018402605.1 Litorivicinus sp.
TCCACCTTATTTGGCGCGATGACCCATGCCAAATTACTCGAGCATTTGACCCGTGCGGGCTGGCTGTTTCGCACGCTTCAGATTGCAGCCGGCTTTTCGGGATTGTGGATTATTTTCTATGTTTTGGGCTTTGAGCGGCTGGCGTTGTCGCTCAACATTTGGCTTGTATCCGTTGTGCCGGTCCTGATGATTGCTGGAATTGCTGTGGCCAAACCGCGATCGCGGCTGTTGGCTGTGTTCTGGTATCGAATTCGGATCCTATATGGCGGCTTATTCTTGGTTGTATCGGTAACCAGCATTTCCGGATTAGGAGTTGGTAATCAGCTCTCAATGACTTTTTTCCATGCACTGATTACGGTGTTAATTCTGGCTTACGTGTTGCTGTCATTACACAATTTGGAAAAGCGATTCCTGTTGCGATCACAGATTCGAAACCGAACATTGTTGCAGGCGAAAGCGCTGCTCGAGGAACAGCTCAACGATCAACGATCTTTGGTGTCAATGATGAGCCATGAAATCAAGACGCCATTGACGACCTTAAAGCTTCTGACCCGCAAATTGGCCAATCGCCCGGCAGTCGACTCGCAAATCGCACACATTGACCATGTTGTCGATCAATCACAGATGCTCGAGCTTTTGGTCTCTGGTTCGCGAAAATATGAATGGTTGGATCTGAATTTGCTGATCATTTCTGAGGTCGATAATTTGTCGCATCGATTAACGGACAAACCCGCGGTCGAGTTTAAAACGCGCGGATCGACCCAGCTGAAATGTGATCCCTTCGTGGTGCGAACGATTGTGCGCAATGTGGTTGAAAATGCATTTAAATACGCACTGACACCGCCGCATATCGCTGTCAGCCTGATCGGCCAAGAGGGGCGGGTGGTTCTCCGAGTGAAGAACAATACGGATTTTTCGGAAACAGCCGACGCCAGCATGATTTTCGAGAAATACTGGCGTGCCGACAGCGTGCGTGGTCTCAGGGGAACAGGATTGGGTATGTGGATCGTCAAACGGTTATGTCGATCCCACAACTATGGAATTAAAGCGCAGACCAGAGCCGGTCAATTTGTGGTGGATGTGAGTTTCAGAGATGCGTAAGCCGCAGCCGACGATTTTTCTGTGCGAAGACGATATCGATTTGGCGTTGGCGACCATCGAACTGCTCGAGGAAGAAGGGTTTCGGGTTGTCGTGACCCACGACGCCGATGAACTCCGTGAGGCCCTGGTGGTCGAGAGCGCGGATCTCTTTGTGCTCGATATTCAGTTGCCCGGGGAGTCAGGACTTCGGGTCGCGAACGCATTGCAAGAGAGCTGGTCACGCGTGCCAATCGTCATGCTGAGCGCCTTCGATCAATTGAAGAACCGCTTAGCGAGCTACTCCAACGGCGCGATGATGTTTATGGCGAAACCCTATGAGCCAGAAGAGCTGATCGCTGTGATTCGCGCGTTGTTGCGGCTCGAAGAGCGTCTAGTAGGCGAGCCCTCACTGAGTTCTTTGTCGATCGGTCGGTCGATCCTGACAGGGCCAAGTGGCCGTGTCAGGCTCACTGAGCGGGAGTCACGCATCTTGCGAGCCTTCGCCGGTCGTGTTGACGCGAAAGCTGAATACTTTGAGCTGTTGGAGGCTATTGCCTTGGAGCTCAACCAACCCAATAAACAGCTGTTAGAAGTGATTTGTTCACGGTTGCGGCCGAAATTGCGGCTCGCCGCCGGCATGGATGCACAACTCAACAACAAAAAAGGGTATGGCTACCAACTGGTGATGCCGTTAACCATTATTGACTGACTTTGAGGGCGACATGTTTCGGAAAACGCTGTTGGTTGCGGACACTGTTCTCGCAATACTGCTTGTGGTGTCATTCATTGGCTTGATTCAAGTGTATGTTTTATCGGCCAATGATCAGGCTGATGTACTGATCTTTGCCTCAGTCTTGGGCGTGCCTTATGCGTTACTTCGCTTCGTAACACTGGGCAATCCCATTCCGTACACGGTCCTGCCCAGTAAGGATGCGAAGAGTCCCTAAAGGGTCTCGTTCTGACATACCTCGCAGAGTCCTTGCAGCTCGATGTTGGATCGTCGCGGGGTAAGGCCTGCCTCAAGCGCCAACGCGCGCAGATGTTTGACAAGTTCAGGATCACTGATTTCCGACACCCGCTGGCACTGATCGCAGATTGCAAACGCACTGACGCGATGGGGTTCACAAGACGGATGGCGGCATGCAACGAAGGCATTCAAGCTGTCTAAGCGGTGCACGATACCCAAGGTGATCAGTTTTTCCAACGCGCGGTAGATTTGCGGAGGTGCCCGCAAACCCTCGTCACGCAGGGACTCGAGGAGATGGTAGGCGGTCATCGGCGTGTTGACGCGAGTGAGTTTATCGAAAACCAATTTTTGGTTGCGGGTCAGCTCGATTGATACGGTGTTCATTCTGTTGACCGATCGGTGCGGACGCGAGACTGCATCCAGCCAGCCACGGGCGTCAGCGAGATGAGAAACGCCAAGAGTGCCGCGACCACAATGCTTGGACCGCTTGGCGTATCCAGAGTTAACGATCCCATCAAGCCGACGATGGCGGAGCAGACGCCAATCACAGCGGCAATGCCGAGCATGTGTGCTGGGCTCGATGCAAAACGTCGTGCTGCTGCTGCCGGAATGATTAACAGCGATGTAATCAACAAGACACCGACAATCTTCATCGCGATCGTAATCACCGCGGCCATCAGTAACATGAAGACAATCTCAGCCCGTCTTGGCTGCAATCCTTCGGCTTCGGCAAGTTCTGCGTTTACAGTCGCTGCGAATAGTGACTTCCAGATCAGTCCAAGGATGATCAGACTGAACAGACCACCTGCCCAAATCACCAGTAGATCGGTCTGCGATACGGAGAGTATGTCACCGAATAGCAGTCCCATCAGATCGACGCGGACCCAAGTCATGAAGGCGAGTACAACCAACCCGATGGCCAGCGCGCTGTGAGACAACAACCCCAGTAAGGCATCGGTTGAGATACTGGCACGACGCTGTAAGACGA
>JAGYIK010000134.1 GCA_018402605.1 Litorivicinus sp.
CATATGCGCACTTGATGCGCGGGCTCAACCACAATCCTCTAGAGATGATGCACCAATAAGTCGCAAACTGAACGATTGGCAACGCGCGTCAACTTTGAGATGGACTCCCAGAATGATATTTGCTCATCAAGGTCATCAGAACATATACCAATATGGTGGAAGCGACCGCTCCACCAAAGCCGATGCCGATCAAGACAATGAGATCCACTGGACCTCCGATATCGGAGAAGCCCGAGTCTGTAATGAAGTGGACAAATAAAATCGCGGCGATCGCGCCAATTGGTGCACTCAACTCAGCCCGAAGAAAACGGATCGAGAATCCTTGGCGGTTCCGAATGATCATCCAAATAAAGGTAGCGACCAATGCAGCCGCAGCGAGCACTAAAAACCAGAAGAGGCCGGCGCCAAACACCTCCTCAAGGACCGCAATCAGCATTCCAAAAGTCAGTTCTTTCATCAGATCTCCTTATGCGCGTCCGCGCAGCATGGCGTTATAGGTGGCTTTCAATGCAACTTCTTTCATGAGCCAAGAAATCCACAGCTCTTCGAGTGGTGCAATGACACCAGGAAAGGAGGGCGTGAGATTGTTGTTGTAGTCAAACTCAATCAGCATTGCGCGACCGATCTTAGTGATGAGTGGGCAGGACGTATAACCG
The DNA here is from genome assembly GCA_018402605.1 of Litorivicinus sp. Lineage (GTDB taxonomy): Bacteria > Pseudomonadota > Gammaproteobacteria > Pseudomonadales > Litorivicinaceae > HIMB30. The sequence goes on from JAGYIK010000134.1 coordinate 657, forward strand.
TTAAAGCTTTGGTCACTCTCCCGCCCCTCGAGATCTGCAAGGACGTGATCGACAACAACAGGCACCTGCCATTTGACACTGGCTGCGGTCTTCCCTTTAGGAACGCCGGCAATGTCACCGACCGCAAACACATTCGGATAGCGAACGTGGCGAAGCGACGATTTGTCGACTTCCATCCATCCCTGCTCAGCCCAGGCACCGGTTTGCCATTTCAAATCCGAATTAAGGATCGGATCCGGCGCAACCATGGGTGGGATCACGTTGGTGAAGTCGAACTCTTTCTCGACCAAACCGGTGGGTGTCTGAAATGTTGCCACCTGTCGGCCCGGATCAATGGCGGTCATCACATGGTTAAAATCAGTCGCGATGTCACGCGCTTCAAACAACATGCGAAGCTTCTCATGGACAATTGGCACGCCAAATAGATTGCTATCGTGACCAAGGTATTCGATCTCGACACGATCACGCGTGCCCTTGCGAGCCGCATAATCCTCTGTCAGGAATGTGTATTTGAGCGGCTGGCCTGCACATTTCATTTCTGTGCCAGGTCGGCTAAATACCGCGCGCCCACCTTTATCTGTAAAGGCATCGAGTAATCGCCAAGTTTTCTCGGCATATTCAGGACCGGCATACACAGAACCAATGCCGTGCTGGCCGATGAGGTCTTTCGACATTCCTTCGATTTTCTCATAGGCGAGCCGGCATCCCATCGCAACCACGAGTACGTCATACGACACCTTGTGCCCAGACTGGGTAAAGATGGTTTGACTCACTGGATCGACTTCACTAACCCAATCGGTGATCAGGTTGACACCCTGTGGTAACCAATCGGTTGTTTGACTGACAACATAGTTGCCAGGCTTTAACCCCGCGGCAACCAGAGTGAGACCCGGTTGGTACAGATGCTCTTTGCGACCATCGATTACTGTGATGGAGCCGCCACCCATGGCGTCAGAGAATCGGTTGGCCAATGCTGCCCCGGCAGCGCCGGCGCCGAGAATGACGACTTTGGCGTTTGTTTGGACAGGGCTTTTTGAGGCCAAGCCAAGTGGTGCGTAGTTCAACGCCGCGCCAGCGGTGAATGTTTTGAGAAAATCACGTCGAGAAAAGGGCATCGGTTGCCTCCTTGCGTTTATGAAGCGCATGGTCAGCGATACAGGGTGTCTGAGTCCTTGATCTAACTCAGGCCTCTATCAACTTATTGATTTATCACGGTTGACGGGGTAACACTTGGTATTCGACTTAAGTAGCCATAGAGTACATAAAAAGGATAAAACCATGCTCTCAGTTCCATTTTTACAGTCTGCGCAGACCGCGCCTGATCTTCCGTGCCTTTGGGCGCAGGTTCTTGGAGATTGGCATGGTTTTTCACGGGGTGAAGTTGCTGATGCCAGTTTGCGGCTTGCGCAATGGTTGGTTGAACAGGGTGTTGAGTCGGGAGATCGCGTTCTACTCCTCATGGAGAACAGACCGGAGTGGGCGGTCGCGGCGATCGCGGTTGCACGCCTGGGCGCGGTGCTCGTGCCGGCCTATGTGACGCACCAAGATCAAGAAATTCGCTATTTGCTCGACCACACCGAGCCGAAGGTCTGCATTACGTCCAACGAACTCGACGCACGACTGTCAGCCGCATTAGCTGGGCAGTCCATGCAGCGTGTCATCGTCGAGGCACAAGAAAAAAGCCTGTACCCGCGGATCGTTACTGGAACCTTAGATGCCAATCATCCGTCGCCACGTGGGCACCAGCTGTATGCCCTGATTGCCACATCCGGGACCAATGGTGTACCCAAAATTGCAATGTTGAGTCACCGGAATGTCCAATCCAACGTCGAGAGTGTGTGTCAGGTGCTCGATGAGGCCGGGCTTTTAATGCCTCAGCGGTTTTTATCGTTCTTGCCACTTGCGCATGCCTACGAGCACATGGCGGGTTTACATTTGCCTTTGGCTATTGGAGGCGAGATCTTTTATTGCGATCGTCTCGATCGATTGGCCTCAGACATGCAGACCATTCAGCCCACATTAATGACCGCCGTGCCGCGCCTCTATGAGCTCCTGTATCAGAAGATTCAGGTGCAAATGGCACAAGAGTCGGCATTGAAGCGAAGCCTCTTCGCTAAAACGCTCGAGTTAGGTGCCAAGCTCCCGAGCGAGCTGTCGTTCAGTGAGCGGGCGATCAATGCGCTGTGCGAGCAACTGGTGCGTAAAAAAGCACGGAAGCGGTTTGGTGGACAACTTCGGTATTTCATATCCGGTGGCGCAGCCCTCAATCCTGAAATCGCACGATTTTTTACCAGTCTTGGCATCGGAATCCTGCAAGGATACGGACAGACCGAGGCATCGCCTGTGATT
>JAGYIK010000135.1 GCA_018402605.1 Litorivicinus sp.
TGTCACACTCGAGGGTGTTGAAGGCGCTGGAAAAACAACGCAGAAACTGGCGCTGTGTGCGTTTTTGAATGCACATGGGATCGACTATGTTGAAACCCGAGAGCCGGGTGGTACGGTCTATGCGGAACGGGTGCGCGAGCTATTACTGACCCACTCAGATGAGCCGGTGTCGGCGATGACTGAATTGCTGCTGATGTTTGCCGCACGGGCGCAGCATCTTGCGCAAAAGATTCGCCCCGCGCTTGATCGGGGTCAGTGGGTGATCTGTGATCGTTTTACCGATGCAACCTATGCATACCAAGGTGGTGGACGCCAGTTACCGATGCAATGGATTCGTGACTTGGAGTCACTGGTGCATGCGGATATCCGCCCGGACACCACACTGATCTTTGATGTATCGGTCGAGGTCGGGCTCGCGCGTGCGGGCCAACGGGGAACACTTGATCGGATTGAGTCAGAAGAGATTGCGTTTTTTCAGCGTGTGCGATCAACCTATCATGAGATTGCGAAAATGCATCCACAGCGCGTGCTACTGATTAACGCGGAAGCTGATGCGGCCTCTGTGACAGAGGCCATGTTGGGTAAGCTGTCTGTGCGTTGGGGACTGCCGTGCAACCCTGGTTGAGTGCAGCTTGGCGCGAAATTGAGCGGGGTGGGGCACACGGGCGTCCCCAGGCATTTTGTGTGGTGCATCCGCCTGGGGTCGCCGTGGTTGATCTTCGTGAGCATCTCACATCGGCGTTGCTCTGCCAGGCCGCGGACGCGCCATGTGGGCTGTGTTCGAGCTGTCATCAATTGCGGCTGGGAACGCATCCCGATTTACTGATGCTGCTGCCAGAGGGTGCCGCGGGTATGATCCCTGTGGATGCGGTTCGTAACGCGATTCAAACCGCGTACACGACGGCCGCGCTGGGTGGAAAGCGCGTGATTCAGGCCAGACCAGCCGAGGCGCTGAATCAATCCTCAAGTAATGCGCTTTTGAAAATTGTCGAGGAGCCGCCTGCAGGCACATTTTTTATTTTTGAGACAGCGCTTCCTGGAAAAATGCTCCCGACACTGGTGAGTCGGCTGCGGATGATCCGCGTGGCTCCGCCAGAAATTGAGACAATGACTCAATTTGCAAAAGCGAGTGGAGTCAGTGAGGACGATGTGCAACTTGGTGATGTACTTTTGGCTGCGCCTCTCGCGGGTTTAGATGCTCCTGAGCGATTGGTGCTAGCCAAGTCGGTATTGAAAGCCTTGCATCAGGCGAAATCGGGTGACGACCCACAGCGAATCGCGACCCAATTCCAAAAAAAAGATGCCACCCTTGTGTTGACGACCTTTTCCCGGGTTCTCATGGCTGTCATTCGCGCCCGAACCGACGGTCAGTCCGTGCTTGGGTTTCAGGGTCCCTATCCTGATACGCATTGGCTGATGCAGGTGTTGGATCGCGTCAATGAGAGCCGGCATCAGGCTCAGTCCAATATAGCTGTGAATTTGCCCCTCACCATGTCTGTGTTGCTTGCCGCTTGGAGCTTTATTTGGACTCGAGTCCAGTCTTAAGTCCGTGACCTCTAGGCATGTCTATGCTGTCTCGATGGAACTCTCTCTGGCGTGTCAAAACGAGCTTGAACTCGTTCATCACTGGCTACCGTTCGCGAGCCGTCCGGCTTTTTTCTTGCCGGGCCTCTTTGACTCGGGCTTGGTGGGTGGTGTGCATCGTTTTCGGTTGGAATCGCCGCAATGTCAATTGATGACGCAGGTCCGTATTTTCTGGTTTGCGCCAATCGGCGTGATGGATCCCTTTGTCCCAGGCATCGGTATTTCCGTGATTCTTGATCATCCTGAACTCAAAGCCTTAGCCCAGAGAATTTCAACCGGCGACCTGCAATTGGTTGGACGATCACTGTTACAATCGGCGTCGGAGGATTTCTATGATCGATTCGCATTGCCATCTTGATTGTATCGACGTCTCGACCCGTGAAGGGGGAATTCAAGGACTCCTTGATTCCGCAAAGGCGCACGGTGTGGAGCAAATGTTGTGTATTTCCATCACGCTTGGAAACGATGCGCCACGCCAATTGGCGGCTTTGCATGCCCCTGTCTGGGCCACCGTAGGGATTCACCCATGCCACGCGCATGAAGAGCCTGGGATTACGGTTGAGCGATTGGCAGAGCTTGCACGCGCCCCGAAAGTCATTGGGCTTGGTGAAACAGGGCTCGATGGCTATCACGAACCGGTCAGTGACGTGCAGCGGGAGAGTTTTGCAACACATCTGGAAGCGGGTAAGCAGCTGAAGCTGCCCATTGTCGTGCACACACGGGACGCGCGTGAAGAAACCATTGAGATGATTCGGGCGCATGGTTGCCCAGAGACCGCAGGGGTCTTACATTGCTTTACCGAGACTTGGGAAATGGCCAAAGCGGCACTCGACCTAGGGTATTACATCTCGATGTCAGGCATTGTGAGCTTTCCAAAAGCGACCAATGTGCATGAGGTGTGCCGCAAAATTCCAATCGATCGTCTGTTGATTGAAACGGACTCCCCTTGGCTTGCGCCAATCCCATACCGTGGGAAAACCAACGAGCCCGCCTTCGTCAGCCATGTCGCGGAGGCTGTAGCGAATCTGCGTGGGGTCTCTGCCGAGGCGATTGCTGAACAGACCACGGAGAATTTTTATCGCCTGTTTAAGGCAGCACAGTGAGTTTGTCGCAAGCGGTCCGTGAGGAGCGTGAGAAGCGAAAACGTGCAGCCTTTGTGCGCCGCGAGCAAGATATTCTCAACGTTGCGGAGTCCTTGATGGCTGAGCAGGGTGTGCGCACAATCTCCGTTGATGTGATTGCAGCGCGCGCCGGCATTGGTAAGGGCACCATTTACAAACACTTCGAGAGCAAAGCCGATGTGCTGATCGCGATCGTTGTGCGCCACTACACAATGCTCACTGAGCTCTTAGTGCGGATGGCGGACCCTACCCAGGCACTGACAGACTGGATGGAGGCGCAACT
>JAGYIK010000136.1 GCA_018402605.1 Litorivicinus sp.
CGACGGCCTTCGGAGGTCCTTGATGGATCAGGCCGCTGCAGGCTTCAACTGATTCGACATCTCTTCTTTAATCGGCAAGTGCACCAGTGCGGCTGCAACCCCCAATCCAATGGAAATCCACCAAACCACATCATAATCGCCATGGATCTCATACAAGACGCCTGCCATCCAGGCCCCTAAAAATGCACCAAGCTGGTGACTGAAAAAGACAATCCCAAACAGCATGCCGACAAACTTCGGCCCAAACAAAATGGCCACGATTGAATTGGTTCCAGGAACTGTAGAGAGCCACAGTAATCCAAAGACTGCAGTGAACAGATACAGACTCCACTCCGTCACCGGGAAGGACATAAAGATAATGATCGCGATTGCTCTCAATCCGTAGATCCCACTCAAAATAAAGCGATGCGGAATACGGCTCCCCATCCAACCTGCGACCAATGAGCCAATCATGTTAAACAAACCGATGAGCGCAAGACCAAAGGCTCCAGCTTCAGCTGTGAGCCCACAGCTGATGGCAAAATTTGGGAGATGCGTGGCAATAAAAGCGACATGGAATCCGCAAACAAAAAAACCCAGGGTGAGCAAAATAAAGCCCCGCTCACGGCTCGCGTAACGCAGCACCTCAGTCAATTGCAAATCCACTTGGCTCGGACCCGGAGTCGCCCCAGGTGACAACACAGGTGTGGCCAATCCGATGCTGGAAAGTGCCACCGCCAACATCAGTGCCATCGCGATCCAGATCGCAAAATGCCAGCCACCGATGTCAACGAGATCCTGTGCAATCAAGACCATGGCAAACATCCCAAAGGAACCAATCGAGCTACCAATGCCCTGGAACATGGAGCGGCGCTCTATTGGCGTGCGTTTAACAATCGCACCAAGAACCACCGGAAAGCCGACACCGGCGAGCGCAGCACCAACCAGAATCCCCAAACCAAAGTTAAACCAGAGCAACTGGTCTGTGAGATTCATCAGCAAAAGACCACTCATCGCCAGCATGGTCGCACCCAACATCACAGGGATCGGACCGTGCTTGTCCGAGAGTGCTCCAGCCACGGGCTGTGCCGCACCCCACATCAGATTCATCAACGCAAAGCCAAACCCAAGACCGGCAATGCTCCAACCGGTATCTTGCGCCACAGGTGCCAACAACACGCCCATGGCTTGACGAAGACCCAACATAATCGAGAGTGCTAAGCCGCCGAAAATCAGCGCCAAGATGGCAGGCCGCAACGATGGCGAGATGAGTGTCATGGGTACGTCCTTGAAGATCGCTTTATGGATTACCCAACTCTTGCACCAGAAAGTCAATCAGAACCCGTGTTTTCAAGGGGAGGTGCCGACCGTGTGGGAAGACCGCATACAGCTTACGCTCCGGGTAGATTCGATAGTCAGGGAGCACCTCACGTAATCGCCCATCCGCTAACTCCGTCTCCACCATAAACCGTGGCAATGCAATCATGCCTTGGCCCGCGCGCGCAAAGGACACCATCATCTGATCATTATTGGTTGAGATCTTCGCTTCTGTCGCCACCGGAACGGGCACACCGTCTTTCTCAAGGATCAACTTCGCGTTGGTGCGATCCGTGGCGTAGTGGACAAATGGGATCGTGCTCAACTCGGCTGGCGTTTTGGGTGTGCCATACTCCGCCAAGAGGATCGGCGCACCGACCAGGACCATTGGCACGTCAGCGAGCCGCCGGGCGATGAGCGAAGAATCCTCCAGATGACCTATCCGAATCGCTAAATCAAATCCTTCACCGACCAAGTCGACAAAGCGGTCGCTCAATTCGATATGCAAACCCACATCGGGATAACGACTGACAAACGACGTCAGCGGCTCCCGCAGCAACCGTTGCGCAAGTGCGACCGGCGCCGAGACGCGAAGCGATCCCTCGGGCTTAGCTTTGCGACCTGCCAGCATCTCGCCGACCTCTTCGATGCCCTCCACTAAGGGCGCGGACCGCTCAAACAAAAACGATCCCTCATCAGTCAGGCTCAGTTGCCGTGTGGTGCGATGAAACAGTCGCACACCCAAATCGGCCTCCAACCGCTGCACCTGCTTACTGACAGCGGAACCTGTCATACCGAGCCGACGTGCAGCCTCCGCAAAGCTTCCGTGACGGGCTACAGCAACAAAAATCGGTACACGTGACAGGCGATCCATACCCTCTCCTTGATGACTTCTAACGACTTAGGTCGCCGAACTACGGTGAGATCGTCTGGCCATCCCAGGCGATCACCTCACCAGTGCGCTCCGGCGTGAGCCCGTCAATCACACCCCACAGGTAACCGGCGGACTGTGTTGCCGAGAATAACTTGTCAGATGGAACACCAGACTGAAAGGGTTTGGACAAGGCCGTATCCACTGTTCCTGGATGCAGACCCACGACCACGGATAGCGGATTGGTTCGTTTCAGCTCGATACTCAGGTTCTTGGTCAGCATATTCTGTGCTGCTTTACTGGCGCGATAGCTGTGCCACCCACCGAGTCCGTTGTCACCAATCGATCCAACGCGCGCCGACAAGGTCGCAATACGCAATGACTCTCGATGCTTCAACAGTTTTGCGATGGCCGCGTACCACAGAAATGGGCCAAAACAGTTCACGTCAAAGACGCGATACAGTGAGGCCCGATTCAAGTCTGCTAATTTTTTCTCTGGCGCCACCTGAAGTGCATCATCTCGCAACAGCCCTGCAGTGGTGACGACCAAGTGCAACCGTTCGGTCAGTTGACCGATCTCTTCCGACGCGCGCGCAATCGAGGCATCGTCACTGAGATCCAGTGCGATGCCGTGCACGCGCGGGTCATCACAATCGAGATCAGCGAGATGTCTTGAGGTCACAATCACCCGGTCGAATTGGCCAGATGCCAGAACGTGATCCAATAACGCGCGACCAATACCACCCGTTCCACCCTGAATACATGCTGTTTGCATCATCACCACCGAAATAATCGTGTACTGGCAACCATGCCA
>JAGYIK010000137.1 GCA_018402605.1 Litorivicinus sp.
CCGCACGGGCCAAATACGGTCTCGGTGATGCGATGCCGTTAGTGCAAGACGAGGATGTCTTGGATACCTGGTTTTCGTCTGCACTCTGGACCTTCTCGACGCTTGGCTGGCCGGAGAAGACTGAGGCGCTACTGAAATACCATCCAACGAGTGTCTTGGTCACAGGCTTTGACATCATTTTCTTCTGGGTTGCCCGGATGATCATGATGACATTGAAGTTCACAGGCCAAGTGCCCTTCAAAACCGTTTATGTGCATGGCCTTGTGCGTGATGCCGAAGGCCAAAAGATGAGTAAGTCCAAGGGCAATGTGCTCGATCCGATCGATTTGATCGATGGCATCAGTCTCGAGGATCTCGTGGCCAAACGCACCGGGAGCCTCATGCAGCCGCAGATGAAAGTCGAGATCGAAGCCGCTACGCGGCGACAGTTCCCAGAGGGCCTCGGCGCCTATGGCACTGATGCGCTGCGATTTACCTTTTGTTCGCTGGCCTCAACCGGGCGTGACATCAACTTTGATGTGGGCCGCATCGAGGGCTACCGGAATTTCTGCAACAAGCTCTGGAACGCCAGCCGTTTTGTCTTGATGAAAGTCGAGGGGCATACCCTCGATGATGCCAAACCCGAACATCTGACGGTCTTTGATCGCTGGATCCGAAGCCTCTTACAACACACCGAAGCGCGCGTCGCCGAAGCCATTAGCCAATACCGCTTCGATTTGGCGAGCCAGGCGATCTACGAGTTTGTCTGGAATGAATACTGTGACTGGTACTTGGAGTTGACCAAACCCATCCTGTTTGAAGATAGCGCCAGTCCCGAGATCCAAGCGGCCACACGCCGCACCCTGGTGGGCGTATTAGAGACCATCTTGCGACTTGCGCATCCGATCATGCCGTATATCACTGAAGAGTTGTGGCAAGAGATCGCGCCGCGGATTGGTCGGGGTGGTGCGACGATCTCCAATGCACCCTACCCGATCGCGGATGACGGCAAAATTGATCTGGAAGCGGAAGCCGATGTCGCCTGGATGAAACAGGTCATCGTTGCGATCCGCACCATCCGTGGTGAAATGAATCTGTCGCCAGCAAAAGCCATCCCGGTGGTGTTCACAGAAGGCTTGGAGGCCGACCGTGAGCGTCTCACCCGATTACAGAGCCTCATCATGCAGCTGGCCAAACTGAGTGAATTCCGCGTGCTCGACGCTGGTGAGACCGTGCCGCCCTCCTCGATGCAATTGGTGGGCGCACTGGAAGTCCACGTGCCGATGGCGGGATTAATTGATGTCGAGGCGGAGATCGCGCGTCTGACCAAACAACGCCAAAAACTCAGCCAAGATATCCAAGGGCTGACCGGTAAACTCAGTAACCCGGGGTTTACAGACAAGGCGCCAGCCGAGGTTGTGGCCCGCGAAGAAACACGGTTGGCTGAGGCCAAAGCCAATCTCGAAAAAATCACTGTCACGATTGAGGCCTTAAAACAGCCTTAAAAGCGGACAGCGCGGCCAATCAATTCACCCTCGGCGATGAAAAAAATTTATCGATCCGGGGTGAATTGAGGTTATCCACACGTCGAATAAAAGCCAGCCCAGAGAAACACTGGGCTGTGGCTTTTTGATCCGCTTTTCTCCCCATCTTATCCACAAAAACTTTGGGTTGACTTCAGCTCCAACCACACTATCTTGTGTCCTGTTATGCAATGCACCCCAAGATGTTGGGGTAGACCAGAAAAACAGAAACCAAGGACTTGGTGGAGGGCGTATGTATCAATCGAGCCGCGTAAGCGGACAGCACGACGAGCAAACAGTGGCACCGCAGGCTGCAATGCGCACGCCAAGCGTGACGCCTTCACCGGGTGAAATTCGTGTGATGAAGCGAAATGGTGCGGTGGTCAGTTTTGACCCGACCAAAATCGTTGTCGCCATGAGTAAGGCCTTTTTGGCTGTCGAGGGACACACGGCGGCGGCGAGCAATCGCATCCATGAGACTGTTGAGCGTCTGACCGCACAGGTGGTTGATACATTCCGTCGTCGCATGCCCTCCGGTGGCATCGTGCACATTGAAGACATCCAAGACCAGGTCGAACTGTGCCTGATGCGCAACGGCGAGCACCGCGTTGCGCGTGATTACGTCCTCTACCGCGAAGAGCGGAAGCGTCTTCGTACAGACAGCGTGCAAGCGCCACGGGAAATGCACCCAGAGATCAAGATCGTCAAAGCCGATGGCGCACGCGAACCCCTCGATGTGGGCCGCTTAAAGACGGTCATTAGCGAGGCTTGCGAAGGGCTCTCTGATGTCGATGGCGAGGTCGTACTCACCGAGACCTTAAAAAACCTCTATGACGGGGTGACACAAGAAGACGTCAATACCTCATTGATCATGAGTGCGCGCACGCTTGTTGAGAAAGAACCGAACTATTCGTATGTCACAGCACGCTTGTTGCTTGATGACATCCGTGCCAAAGGCTTAAGTCGCCTAGGTGTGGCCGAGAAGGCCACGCAGTTCGAGATGGAGCGCCTGTACCCAGATGCCCTCAAGGCATTTTTGAAACTGGCCGCGGAGAGCGAGCTGGTCTCTAAAGAGCTCCTTGAGTACAACCTCGACAAAATGGGCGCGGCCTTGATTGCCGAGCGCGATAATCAGTTTACCTATTTGGGCCTTCAAACACTCTATGACCGCTACTTCATCCACAAAGACGATGTGCGCATTGAATTGCCACAAGTCTTCTTCATGCGGATCGCGATGGGCTTGGCGCTCAAAGAAGCCAACCGTGAAGAGCGCGCGATTGAGTTCTATCAGTTGCTTTCAAGCTTTGATTACATGGCCTCAACGCCAACCCTCTTTAACTCAGGCACATTGCGAAGCCAGCTTTCAAGCTGCTATTTGACGACTGTTCCAGACAATCTCGATGGCATCTATTCGGCAATCCGGGATAACGCCATGCTCTCCAAGTGGGCCGGT
>JAGYIK010000138.1 GCA_018402605.1 Litorivicinus sp.
ATCCATTGTGGCCTACGGCGCAGTCGCCTTCGCTGGAACACTCTCTTTTTTCGTCGCTTGGCATCACGCCAAATTAAAGGAACGGCCTTTGAGTCCATGGGTGTGCATTTTGCCACCGCTCGACGCCATGGAACATTTATTCCTCCGCACAGTACAAGCCGCATGGTGGACGCTGACCTTTGCCCTCGTCACCGGTGTGCTGTACGTCGCAGATTTTTGGGCGCAGCAGTTGGCGCACAAGACCGCACTGTCGTTGCTGGCTTGGGTCGGGATGACATTGGCACTGTGGCAGCATTATCGCGATGGTGGCGTGACGCGTACGATGCGCAATATCGCAGTCTGGGCAGCACTGTTGCTCTGCATCGGCTACCTCGGTAGCAAAGCCATCGTGGAGTTCTTACTTTGATAGGATTGCATTTTGAGTGAGATCTCAAACGAAGCGCTCGGCTTCATTCTGTTTGGTTTGATCCTGTTATCGGCATTTTTCTCGAGCTCAGAAACCGGTTTGATGGCGATCAATCGGGTCCGCCTGCAGCACCAAGCAGAGGAAGGCGCAAAGCCTGCTCGACGGATTCTGGCATTGCTCGAACGACCGGACCGCCTAATCGGTTTAATCCTGATTGGCAATAACTTCGTCAACATTCTCGCCTCAGCAATCGCTACCGTATTGGCAGTCCGAATTTTTGGCGATGCCGGGGTCGCGATCGCGACTGGCGCACTCACACTGGTGATTTTGATTTTCGCCGAAGTCACACCCAAAACCTTTGCGGCACTCCACCCAGAAAAAATCGCAAGCCCAGCAAGTCTCATTTTGACGCCACTGCTGAAAATTGCCTATCCGCTGGTGTGGACCACAAACCTGCTTTCTAACAGCCTGTTACGCCTCCTCGGCATCAATCCCGAAACATCCACACGAGACCGATTGACGAAAGAAGAGCTGCGCACGCTGATGATGCAAAGCGGACACCGAATTCCGGCGAGGCGCCACGGCATGTTGCTCTCGATCCTTGATCTGGAGCGCGTGCAAGTCGATGAGATCATGGTGCCTCGCGGAGAAATCGTTGGCCTTGATCTTCACGACGAGGTCGATGAGCTCATCGATCAACTCCGTTCAAGCCAGCACACCCGACTTCCGGTATTCCTCGAAGATATCGAGCAACTGCATGGCGTGTTGCATGCACGCACTGCACTGAAATTACTGGATGATCCGCATCTCAGCGAAGACGAGGATGTATTTAAAGATCGCTTGAAGGATCTCTGCGAGGAGGCCTACTTCGTTCCATTGAGCGCGCCCTTGCACACCCAGCTCTACAACTTTCAGAAAGAAAAAGAGCGGATGGCGATGGTCGTCGACGAGTACGGTGAAATCCAAGGACTGGTGACGATCGACGACATCTTAGAAGAGATTGTTGGCGAATTTACCACCGACCACATTCAAGAGACCTCACCGGATGTGCATCCGCAGCCCGATGGGACGGTAATTATTGATGGCTCGGCCACGGTGCGCGACTTAAATCGTGCACTCAAATGGGATCTACCAACCGATGGCCCACGCACATTGAGTGGCTGGGTAATCGAAATGTTGGAGTTAATTCCAGAAAATACGCTTGGACTGGCGTATGGCGCGTATCGACTTGAGGTGCTCGCAATTCAGGATAATCGCATTCGTTCGATTAAAGCCTGGCGTTTGGATGATCCGGAAACCCCAATGGCTGACTGAGTCCATAGTCTAAAAAATTGGCAAGAATGAGCCCGGTCAACCCCCAAATGACTTCGCCCTGACACTCCCACCGCGGCATCCAAAATCCATCCTTGTCGCGATGATGGCTCTGCTCAAACCGCACCGGTAATGCCAGCAGTTGATGCAAGGAACACTGGAATACGCGGGCAATCTCCACTTCACATGAAATGCCCTGTACCGGTGAATCTGACCACAGAATCCAGGGTGTAACGCGCAGTTGATGCAGGCTGTAGATCTGATCCAGCGCACCTAAGCTTTGTGCGCGCGAAATCATGATGCCAGTTTCTTCAGCCAACTCGCGGCATGCCGCATCCAAGCCATCACGATCCTCCCACTCGTGCTTACCGCCGGGTAACGAGACCTCCCCTGCATGCGTGCGAAGGTGAGCAGCTTTGACGCACAGGGTAACCGACGGATCGACGGCGTTTGAGATCAGTATCGCCACAGAGGCGTCGCCGGCACCGGTCGCGTTCAGGGTTTCCGGTGAGCGCCGACTGAGGCCCTCAATGATTCGCTGTTTCGTCACGTGCATTTCAGTAGTATAGGAAAAAACCGGAGGATCCCATGAACTTTTGCTCAAATTGCGGCGTAGCCACGACGCGCCGCGTCCCCGACGGCGACAACCGACCGCGCGACCTGTGCGAAGGCTGCGGTACCATTCACTACCAAAACCCAAAGATCATCGCCGGTTGCGTGGTACTCAGAGAACAAAAGGTATTGCTGTGTCGTCGCGCGATTGAGCCACGCTATGGTCTGTGGACCCTGCCGGCCGGCTTTATGGAAAATGGTGAAACGGTTGCACAAGCTGCACTCCGTGAAACCTGGGAGGAAGCCGGAGCCACACCGGATCTTGATCAACTCTATGTGGTGACATCGATTCCCACCATCAGCCAGGTCTACATGCTTTATCTCGCCTATCTGCATGATGAGCATTTCGCATCAGGTCCAGAAAGTCTCGAGACCCGTTTGTTCGCCATGGATGAAATCCCGTGGGATGAACTCGCATTCCACACCGTGCGGGACACCCTGCAATGCCTGAAGAACGACCTTGTCGAAGGTGTGTTTACCCTTCACACCATCGATCGCGACGAGACCCCGATATCAGCTCGGGTTTAGTCATCAGCTCCACTGTCTGCTAATGCAAAGAGATCAAATGCAGGCGACTCATAGGGATGCGCCTGATATAGAGCCACTTTAACATCC
>JAGYIK010000139.1 GCA_018402605.1 Litorivicinus sp.
TGATGCCGCAGCCTTCAAACCGATGGAATGACCATTGATGGCCGAACAGCGACCGCTGCACCAGCCCAATGGCGTGTCCCTGCTCGGTGACTTGGAAAGAACGTTTGGCGACTCGAGTCAACTCCATTTGAGCTCCCGTCTTCGTGGCCGCTCAGGGTAACGGGATTTACCGAAGAAGGAAAGTTTAGGCTGCCGCCTCGAGTTTCGCGCGATCAGCTTGGAATGTCAGTGCAGAAACATTCGTGATCGATGTATGGCGTTGTTTAGCGTCCACATAGGCTTTCCGCATGAGATAGCCAATACCGATGCCGACAAAAATCACGTTTAATACGGCAGAGGGCCAGGCCGCTGAGTAACTGCTCGATGCCGCAATCATGACGCAACTGACAACTGAGATACTGTGGAAAGTGTATCCTGTTCCTGAGATCCAGCCTTTGGTCAGACACAGGTACGCAACGAGGTAAAATAATCCTCCGGCGTATCCAAGGCCTAACATGACGGTCTCGATCACTTCAGTTACTCCACAGTCGTTTGAATGAGATGCGCATTCTATTGTGTAAGCGCTGTAAATCAAGTGAAAAAGTAGCGATAATTCAAAGGTTTGCGGGCTTTTATTGCGATGCAATAATATTCGTCTGCGAATGAGTTTTATGGCCTTTGTGGTCGAGGCAGCGGAACGCATGGCTGAATTGATTGCGTCTTGGCTGTGTCGCAGTTTATTTGTGTACGAATGATTTGATGCAGAGCTCAGCGATTGGGGCTGGCAAAAACAACCGGAGACGAATGGAAAAATGTTCGAAATAACGACGATTTCTTGCCCTTATTGCGGTGAACAGCAGTCGGTCGACTTGGATGGGAGTGGTGGTGATCAATCCTATTGGCAAGATTGTCAGGTGTGCTGTGCGCCGATCCTATTTCATCTGGCTGTTGATCATGAAGGACAGCTGACGGTAGAGGTCCGTCGTGATGATGATTAGATGGTATTAGGCTGCAAAAACGCGCGACCAATGGTCAAAATCAGTGAGCGACACGAGTTCATCTGGCGTTAATGCCATCCAACCATTTGCGACGCCACCGCGAACATAGAGGCAGGGTGAGTCGAGGCAGGTTGGACAAATTGTTGTCGAAAGAAGGTGTGGAAGCCCAAAGGGCGGCAACCATTGCGCTGGGTAGCCGGTGAGTAGGTAGACCTGCATCGGACTTGCAATGCGCTCATCTTCGACTAGAGCGACCGTCTGATTCCAAGGTGAGACTGCAATACGCGGTGCGCGATCTGGAGCTAATACGAGATCTGTTGTGAGGATGTCCTCATCACGTGCTCCAAGCGCTACGCTCAGCTGCTCAATTGGTTCATCCATCTGATAAATCTTGGCCGTTGATCCAACGCGATCCAAGAACTCCAGAAGGCCAAGTGGTGGGGTCAGTATTTTCATTCTTTGTTCCTTCTGCCCCAAGGATATCACAGCATTTGGCATAAACACGTTCATTTGGAACACAAATGCACCAGCGCTGTCACAACATGCGTTCTGAACTTTGGCACACTCGGTCAAGGAGGACCAAGGATGATCCACATAGCACTTAAATTGGACGCAGCCCAAGAGTGGCCGGCGTCTCTTCACATGCCGGCCGGTGTACGTTTACACCGGCTTGCCGTCCGAGAGCCACTTGATCCGCGTATCGGGCTGTGCATTACCTGTCTCGATCCCTCGCGGAGTGGCCTTGATCGATCTGTCGCCGATTTGATGACGGCGACCGAGACACATTTTTGGATTATGGATTCTGAATTGAATCCACAGATCGGTGAAGTGCTCGTCAAAGCAGGTGCACGAGGCTACTCATTGGTTCCAAGTACGAGCGATGAGTTGAAACGTGGTTTGGACTGCATCTTGGCTGGTGAATTTTGGGTGCCAAGATCGGTATTGCAGACGCTGGTCCGAGACTTGATTGAAGAGGAACCGATGCGGATGCTGCCGATTTGTCTCGAGCTTACGCCAAGGGAGCGGGAAGTGGCCGATCATGTGGCCAGTGGCTATTCGAACAAACGTGTTGCCCGCGCTATGGGCGTAACGGAGCGGACTGTAAAGGCGCACCTCAGCAGTATTTTCCAAAAGACGCCGGCCGTTGACCGCTTAGAGCTCGCGCTCTTGATGAAGGGTGAATTGCCTGAGCGGATTCGCGTAAATCTCGAGTAGCTTCTGTCGATACGCCTCAGGCGTTGTTTTAATCAGTCGCTGAAAGCGCTGCACCACGTCGGGGAGGAGATCGGTTGCCGGTTGCTCACCCCGCAACATGGTCTCAGCGAGTCGCCCGGTATCAAACACCTTTTGGCCGAGGATGATTTGATGATCAATGTATTCAGCTAACCCGTTGGGGTCATCGGGATCACTCGTCATTTCTTGCCCGAAGTGTAAGTGCACGCGGCCTTTCCAACCCATGATGCCAGTTGCTATCGATTGCACATCCTCGCCAGGTCGCTTGGTGTAACTGCCCTCGCTCTCGGTGATCGATAGCTCCCGTGCTTTAAATGATGCACATGGATCGAATTCGTAGCTGATCGAGACGGGCACCACATGCAAGGCATTTAGTGCCTGCTGAAAGGATTCATCACGCGTTTTTCCTGCCATCGCAAGCATTTTCAGGATCGCTGGATCTGTTCGGTCAATACCGTCTTTTGCTCGACCCTCTCGATGCGCCATCCATACAGATTGCCCCTCATCGATCGACATCCTCACGTAATTCGACAGCGTAGAGTATGTTTTTAGCATCTCTCGTGGCCCAGAAAGGTTTCGTTTCACGATAAAGCTTTTATTGAGCCGCATCAGATCGCCGACGAAGGCTTGTTGTACGAGGTTGTCG
>JAGYIK010000014.1 GCA_018402605.1 Litorivicinus sp.
GCTCAAACTTCTCTTTTGCCATCTTTCTAAACTCCGATATTGCAATTAGCTATTTTTCTTAATCACTTCTTCTGCGACGCTGTTCGGTGCTTCAGCATACTTCGCAAATTCCATGCTGTACGATGCGCGACCTTGCGTGAATCCACGCAAATCAGTCGCATATCCAAACATCTCAGCCAGTGGCACTTCAGCTCGCACGAGCTTAATTCCACCGATACCATCATCCATGCCCTGAATCAGACCACGACGGCGGTTCAAATCGCCGATGACGTCACCCATGTTCTCTTCAGGGGTCACGACTTCAACCTTCATGATTGGCTCTAAAAGGGCAGGATTTGCTTCCAATGCGCCTTTCTTCATCGCCATGGAACCCGCGATCTTAAAGGCCATCTCGTTCGAATCCACTTCGTGGAACGATCCATCATAGAGCGTCGCACGAACGCCCAAGAGTGGGAATCCAGCCAACACACCATTGGTCATTTGCTCTTCGATACCCTTGGACACCGCAGGAATATATTCCTTCGGTACCACACCACCAACAATCGCGTTGACGAACTCGAAGTTGGTCTCGCCATCGAGTGGTAACGGCTCGATTCGCACGACCACGTGACCATACTGACCACGACCACCGGACTGACGAACAAACTTGCCCTCGACTTCCACGGTCTTGCGGATCGCTTCACGGTAGGACACCTGCGGCGCACCCACGCTGCACTCAACGCTGAATTCACGACGCATCCGGTCGACAATGATGTCGAGGTGTAATTCACCCATTCCAGAAATGATCGTCTGACCCGTCTCTTCGTCGGTCTTCACGCGGAAGGATGGATCTTCTTGCGCCAATTTACCGAGTGCAATACCCATTTTTTCTTGGTCCGCTTTCGACTTCGGCTCAACCGACAACGAAATCACGGGCTCAGGGAATTCCATCCGCTCCAAAATGATCGGGTGCGTCAAATCACACAAGGTATCACCCGTGGTCACATCTTTCAGACCGACGGCTGCAGCGATGTCACCCGCACGCACTTCTTTGATCTCTTCACGGCTGTTCGCGTGCATCTGCACCATACGGCCCACGCGATCTTTCTTACCCACAGAGTTCAGAACCGAGTCGCTGCCATTCAGAACACCTGAATACACACGGAAGAAAGTTAATGTGCCGACGAATGATCTGTTGCAATCTTGAAAGCTGCCAAGGCAGCAAATGGTGCTTGCCAGTTGCTGGGCGTATCTTCAGTTTCGCCTTTCTTCAGACCACGAATCGCTTCAACCCCGTCTGGCGCAGGCAGGTAATCACAACGCAGTCCATCGCTTGAACACCCTTGTTCTAAATGCCGTGCCACAGACAAGGCACGATTCACGCGCCAAAGTCCGCTCACGCAAACCTTGCTTGATTTCGGCTTCGGTCAACTCACCGTCTGTGAGGTACTTGTCCATCAGGGTTTCGTTGGCTTCTGCCGCGAGCCTATCATCTCTTCGCGAAGTGATAGCATGACGGATCGCCACTTCTGCGGGAATTTCTTCATAGCTGAAGGTCGTTCCATGTCTTCTTCGTTCCAAGCGATGTACTTGTTCTTCACAAGATCGACAACGCCTTTGGAAGCTGCACCAATCCGCACATTGAATCGGCACTGGCGGTCGCAATTTAAACGATTGCAGCACCTGATTTACAACACGAATGAAATCCGCACCGTCACGGTCCATCTTGTTTACGAAACAAATCCGCGGCACGCTGCATTTATCGGCCTGGCGCTGGGTATACCACATTGTCTCAGACTGTGGCCTAATGCCTGATGCAGCACAGAACACAACGACCGCACTGTCAAGAACGCATTGAACGTCTACAACTCAATGGTGAACACGTGCCCTGGGTGTATCGATAATATTAATACGGTGCTTATCGAACTGCTTATCCATGCCTTGCCAGAAGGTCGTGGTCGCAGCCGAGGTAATCGCAATTCCGCGCTCTTGTTCTTGGCCATCCAGTCCATGGTTGCTGCAATTGTCGTGCACTTACCACCTTGTGGTTGACGCCTGTGTAGAACAGCACGCGCTCTGTTGTTGTCGTCTTACCAGCATCAACGTAGCAAATGCCAATGTTACGGTAGCGGTTAATCGGGTGGCATGCGCTACCGTTACTCTTCCAGGCCGGCGGCCGGCATCAAATAATTAGAAACGGAATGCGAGAACGCCTTGTTCGTTTCAGCCACTGATGCACGTCTTCACGCTTCTTCACGGCAGCGCCGCGGCTGTCGACCGTATCTAGGGATTGAATTGCGCCAAACGCGTGTCGACTTCACCACGCTTGGCGTACTCAACCAACTACCGCATACAATGCGGTCCGACGACTTGGGCGCACTTCAACAGGCACTGGGTCGCCCCACCGACGTCGTGACTTCACTTCACCATCGGCGCGATGTTATCATCGAGCGCTCTGGTTAAAGACTTCGCGGATCACCACTGTTTTTTTTTTGACGCGACAAGCGCACCATAAAACGATAGATTCTGCAATGGACTTTTTCCGCTTCCATCACGTGGTTAATAAACTTCGCGAGCACTATTGATCACCGAACTTTTGGATCCGGGAGAATTTCACGTTTTACGGGGACACGACGTTCTGGCATTGTACTTTCCTTTTTCAGGTCAATCCGAACAGGTCTGGTTTACTGAGTATGGCGAGCCATATAATGTATAACTGCGATAGTTGCGGAGAATGCTTAGCGACGCTTTGCACCATACTTCGAGCGGCCCTGCTTCGGTTATTCACCGGCGTGTTCCAGCGCGCTACGCACGGTGATAACGCACACCTGGCAAATCTTCACTTTCGGCCACCGCGAATCAGCATTAAACTGAGTGCTCCTGCAGGTTGTGGCCTTCACCACCAATGTAAGAAGACACTTCAAATCCATTGGTTAAACGAACACGGCACACCTTACGAAGCGCTGAGTTCGGCTTTTTCGGTGTGGTTGTGTACACACGGGTACATACACCGCGACGCTGTGGACAAGCCTGCAACGCAGGCACGTCAGTTTTGACGACCTTACGCTTCCGAGGCTTGCGAACAAGCTGATTAATTGTTGCCATCGGCAACCTCCTAGTCCATTGCAAAAATAGGGCGCGATCATAGGCGCGCCCTCTCTGACAGTCAAGTCAGCGGAATTTACTCCGCTGCTTCTTGCCCCTGAGACTCAATCTCAGAAATCTCTCGACTCAACGCCTCTGCAACTTCCGCTGCAGTCACACGCGGATCATCCATTCCTTCAGCACGCTTACGCTTGCGCTCTGCGTGGTACGCCAAACCGGTTCCTGCTGGAATCAATCGACCCACAACCACGTTCTCTTTCAAGCCACGGAGATTGTCTGACTTACCGGTCACAGCCGCTTCGGTCAGTACACGCGTGGTCTCCTGGAACGAGGCCGCAGAGATAAACGACTCTGTCGCCAATGAGGCCTTGGTGATACCGAGCAATTGACGGTCGCCACGCGCTTCGATCTTGCTGTCACCGCGTAACCGATCGTTCTCTTCAAGCATCTGGGTGTACTCCACCTGATCACCTGCAATGAACGACGAGTCACCAATTTGTGTGACTTCAACCTTCCGCAACATCTGGCGAATAATCACCTCAATGTGCTTATCGTTAATGGTCACACCCTGGAGACGGTAAACATCCTGGATCTCGTTGGTGATGTACTTCGCGAGCTCCGACACGCCGAGGAGGCGCAGAATATCGTGCGGATTCGATGGACCATCAGAGATGACCTCACCCTTTTGCACCTGCTCACCCTCAAACACGTTCAATTGACGCCACTTCGGAATCAAAAGCTCCACTGGATCGGAACCATCTTCAGGTGAAATCACCAGACGGATCTTGCCCTTGGTTTCCTTACCAAACGAAACATGCCCAGTGACTTCCGCGAGAATCGAGGACTCTTTCGGCTTCCGAGCTTCGAACAAGTCAGCAACGCGTGGCAGACCACCCGTGATATCACGGGTCTTCGAAGATTCCTGTGGAATCCGCGAGACAATCGTACCGGCATCAATCGTTGCGCCATCTTCCAGTGACACCAATGCACCACCGGGCAGTTGGAAGTGTGCAATAGGCTCGTCAGTGATCGACGCACCCGCCGCATACAAGAAGATGCCTGGCTTCAGGTCTTTACCCGCTGCTGGGCGATCTTTTTCGTCGATCACCTCGTAGCTCGCCAGACCGGTCAGATCGTCGACCTGACGCTTCACGGTAATACCGTCTTCAAAGCCTTGGTAACGGAGTACACCCGCACGATCTGCAATGATCGGATGGGTGTGTGGGTCCCAAGTCGCAACGACGGCACCGGCTTCAACGACTGCACCTTCGCGCACGTTAATGACCGCGCCATACGGCAACTTATAGGACTCACGCTCACGACCGTGCTCATCGGCAATACCCAATGCACCCGAGCGCGAGACCGCAACCAAGTCGCCATTGGTCCGCTCAACCCACTTCAGGTTGTGCAGACGAATCGCACCGCCATGCTTCACCTCAATCCGATCGGCGGCAGATGCTCGACTGGCCGCACCACCGATGTGGAAGGTCCGCATCGTTAACTGCGTACCCGGCTCACCGATAGACTGCGCCGCAATCACACCGACTGCCTCACCCACGTTCACCAAGTGGCCACGACCGAGGTCACGGCCATAACACTTAGAACACACACCGTGACGGATGTCACAGGTGATCGGCGAACGCACAACCAACTCGTCCACACCCCAGCCTTCGATCTTATCGGCCAGACGCTCATCGATCAGCGATCCCGCTTCCAACAACACCTCGTCAGAGCCAGGCTTCACGATGTCATGCGCGACCACACGCCCAAGAATTCGGCTCGCCAGCGGCACAACGACGTCGCCACCTTCAATTAACGGCGTCATTCTGAGGCCCTGATCGGTTCCGCAATCATGGTCTGTAATCACCAGATCCTGCGCCACATCGACCAAACGACGCGTCAGGTATCCTGAGTTCGCCGTCTTCAATGCCGTATCGGCCAGACCTTTACGTGCACCGTGGGTGGAGATGAAGTACTGAAGTACCGAAAGACCTTCACGGAAGTTCGCCGTAATCGGCGTTTCAATGATCGAGCCATCTGGCTTCGCCATCAAACCACGCATACCCGCCAGCTGACGAATCTGTGCAGCGGAACCCCGAGCACCGGAGTCGGCCATCATAAAGACAGAGTTGAACGAATCCTGAATGATGGTTTTTCCATCCGCATCGATTGCTTCTTCTTTACCAATGCGATCCATCATCTTCTTCGCAACCAAATCGTTGGCACGCGCCCAGATGTCGATCACTTTGTTGTACTTCTCGCCTTGGGTGACCAAACCGGATGCAAACTGATCTTCAATTTCCTTCACCTGCGGCTTTCGGCTTCGCTGATGATCTGCGCTTTTTCTTCAGGAATTTCAAAGTCATTCACACCGATAGAGGAGCCAGAACGTGTCGCGTAACTGAAGCCCATACATCAGCTGGTCAGCAAAAATCACGGTCTCTTTGAGCCCGACACGACGATAGCAGGCGTTGATCAACTTCGAGATCGCCTTCTTCGTCATGTTCTGGTCAACAATTAAGAACGGCAGGCCATCCGGCACAATGGAGAACAAAATGGCACGGCCGACTGTGGTATCCAATCTTCGTCGCTGATGTTGTATGGCCTCTGCGTCCGTCACGACTTCATCAATCCGTACTTTGATGCGAGCCTGCAAATGCACCTTACGGGCACCGTAGGCGCGCAATACTTCATCGATATCGGTGAACACCATGCCTTCGCCATACGCATTAATCTGCTCACGCGTCATGTAGTACAGACCCAACACAACGTCCTGGGATGGAACGATGATTGGCTCACCATTGGCAGGTGATAAGACGTTATTGGTCGATATCATGAGCGCTCGCGCTTCAAGCTGCGCTTCCAAAGTCAGCGGCAAATGCACTGCCATTTGGTCACCGTCAAAGTCGGCGTTGTAGGCCGCGCACACGCAGTGGTGTAACTGAATAGCCTTACCTTCAATCAACAATGGCTCGAATGCCTGGATGCCCAAACGGTGGAGTGTCGGCGCGCGGTTCAGGAGCACTGATGCTCACGAATCACTTCAGCAAGATATCCCAAACTTCAGGAGTTTCACGCTCGACCATCTTCTTCGCAGCTTTGATCGTCGTGGCCAAACCACGTGCCTCAAGCTTTGCGTAAATAAACGGTTTGAACAGCTCCAATGCCATCTTCTTTGGAAGACCGCACTGATGCAGTTTCAAGTATGGGCCTACCACGATCACCGAACGACCGGAATAGTCAACGCGCTTCCCGAGCAGGTTCTGACGGAAACGACCTTGCTTACCCTTGATCATGTCAGCCAGTGACTTCAACGGACGCTTATTCGATCCAGTGATCGCACGACCGCGGCGACCGTTATCCAAGAGCGCATCAACAGACTCTTGCAACATCCGCTTTTCGTTACGCACGATGATATCGGGCGCACGGAGTTCCAAAAGACGCTTCAAACGGTTGTTCCGGTTGATCACGCGACGGTACAAATCGTTCAAATCCGAGGTGGCGAAACGACCGCCATCGAGAGGTACCAATGGACGAAGATCCGGCGGCAACACTGGCAACACTTCCATGATCATCCACTCGGGCTTATTGCCACTGTCACGGAACGATTCCAAAAGTTTCAGGCGCTTAGATAACTTCTTCAGCTTGGTTTCTGAATTGGTATTTGGGATTTCTTCACGCATGTTGGTGATTTCGTCATCGAGATCCATATCGATCATCAGTGCGCGAATCGCCTCAGCGCCCATCATGGCATTGAAGTCATCTTGGTATTCCTCGAACGCTTCGAAGAATTGCTCGTCTGACAACAGCTGGCCACGCTCAAGCGGCGTCATACCTGGGTCCACAACCACGTAGGTTTCGAAGTACAGGATTCGCTCAATGTCGCGAAGGGTCATATCCAGCAACAGGCCAATCCGAGACGGCAGTGACTTCAGGAACCAGATATGGCACACCGGGCTGGCCAGCTCAATGTGACCCATCCGCTCACGACGGACCTTGGTTTGCGTGACTTCAACGCCGCACTTTTCACAGACCACACCGCGGTGCTTCAAACGCTTGTACTTACCGCACAGGCATTCGAAATCCTTCACAGGTCCGAAAATGCGTGCACAAAACAGACCATCACGCTCGGGCTTAAAGGTCCGGTAGTTAATGGTTTCCGGTTTCTTCACCTCACCGAAGGACCACGAACGGATCTCTTCAGGCGACGCAAGGCCGATACGTATCCGATCGAAGTCGGAGGATTGTCCCTGGCTTTTTAACAGGTTCAACAAGTCTTTCATTGCTTAGCTCTCCAATTCCTACCGACTTACTCGTTTTCCAGTTCAACAGAGATACCGAGTGATCGGATCTCCTTGACCAGTACGTTGAATGATTCAGGCATACCCGGCTCCATGCGGTGATCACCGTCGACGATGTTTTTATACATCCGCGTCCGGCCATTCACGTCATCCGACTTCACAGTCAGCATCTCTTGGAGCGTATAGGCAGCACCGTAGGCTTCGAGGGCCCACACTTCCATTTCACCGAAGCGCTGACCACCGAACTGCGCTTTACCACCCAGTGGCTGCTGCGTGACGAGCGAGTACGATCCAGTCGAACGGGCGTGCATCTTGTCATCGACCAAGTGGTTCAACTTCAACATGTACATGTAGCCCACAGTGACAGGACGCTCAAATGCCTCTCCGGTGCGACCGTCATACAGCGTGAACTGTCCAGACTCCGGCATATCCGCCAACTCGAGGAGACCTTTGATTTGCGCTTCCTTCGCGCCGTCGAATGCCGGTGTTGCAAAGGGCACACCCTCTTCGAGGTTCTTCGCCAAGGCGAAGATTTCGCTATCAGACAGCGACTTCAGATCTTCTTGAGTGCCACCGATCTTGTTGTAGATTTGATCTAAGAATGTCCGCAACTCAGCGACTTTCGCTTGTTGCTTCAACATGCCACTGATCTTATCGCCCAAGCCCTTCGCCGCCATACCCAGGTGCATTTCCAACACCTGACCGACGTTCATACGACTGGGTACACCCAGTGGGTTCAAGACGATATCAACCGGATCACCATTTTCATCAAACGGCATATCCTCTTCAGGCATGATGACTGAAATCACACCCTTGTTACCGTGACGGCCCGCCATCTTATCGCCTGGCTGAATACGACGCTTCACAGCGACATACACCTTAACGATCTTCAGAACGCCCGGCGCGAGGTCATCACCCTGGGTGAGCTTTTTCTTCTTCACTTCAAAGGCATCATCAAGCGCCAAACGACGCTCTTTCAGTGACTTTTCAGCCTCAGCAATCAACGCGTTGAGCGCATCATCCGCCATCTTGACCTTGAACCATTCGGCTTCAGTCAAATTGGCCAGATAGTCTGCCGTTAGCGCATCACCTTTCTTCAAATTCGGTGCGCCAGCTACTTTCTGACCATCAAGCTGAGTTGCCAGATAACTAAAGGTCGCCTCAGCAACAATCCGATACTCTTCGTTCAGATCCTTTCTGTACTCATCGAGCTGCTCTTCTTCAATTTGCTTCGCGCGGGTATCTTTCTCAATCCCGTCACGCGTGAAGACCTGCACATCGATGACGGTCCCGGTCGTTCCGGTGCCAACGCGCATTGAGGTGTCTTTCACATCAGAGGCTTTTTCACCGAAGATGGCACGCAACAACTTCTCTTCTGGAGTGAGCTGCGTTTCGCCTTTTGGTGTCACCTTACCGACCAGAATGTCGCCAGGCTTCACTTCGGCGCCGATGTGGACAATACCGACTTCATCGAGTTTGCCGAGCGCACTCTCACCCACGTTTGGAATATCCGCGGTGATCTCTTCGGCGCCCAACTTGGTATCACGCGCCACACACGAGAACTCTTGGATGTGGATGGTTGTGAACCGTTCTTCCCTTGACCACCTTTTCAGAGATCAAAATCGAGTCTTCGAAGTTGTACCCATTCCACAGCATGAACGCATTACGCATGTTCTGACCTAAAGCCCAATTCACCCGTATCCGCCGATGGACCATCAGCCCAGCACATCACCACGTACGACCACATCACCGGCACTCACAATCGGACGCTGGTTGATACGCCTATGGTTCGAACGGGTGTACTTGGTCAAATTAAATGTCGACCGGCGCCTCGCGAGTCCGACTTCATCGGAATTGACCTTCTGGCGATTCGCTTGGCATCGACAAAATCAACCACACCGCGGTGTGAGGATCACGCAGACTCCAGAGTCGACCGCCACATGGCGCTCCATACGTTCAACCAACGGCTTCTCGGCACGCAAGGTCGGCACAGCCTGACGCTGCATGTTGGATCCCATCAATGCGCGGTTCGCGTCATCGTGTTCAGGAACAGGTCAATGCCGCCGCGACCGAGACAACCTGACGTGGTGACACGTCCATGTACTCAGCACGCTCTGGCGGCATGACCGCAAATTCATTCATATGACGAACTGGAACCAGCTCTTCAACCAACTGACCCTTGTCGTTTGAGTTGCGCTGGCTGTGCATTGACGAATTCAGATTCTTCGTCGCGGACAAATACTCGATGTTGTCGAGTGACTTTGCCATCTGACTACCGACGATATGGAGACTCAAAGGTCCATAGCGGTTAGTCCGTGCGAATGTGGCCGGTGAGTTGATCAAACCAATGTTTGGTCCCTCTGGCGTCTCAATTGGGCACCGGCCATAATGTGTTGGGTGCACATCGCGCACCTCAAAGCCTGCACGCTCACGTGTCAAACCACCTGGCCCCAATGCCGAGACACGACGCTTGTGCGTCACTTCTGACAATGGATTGTTCTGATCCATGAACTGGGACAACTGACTCGAGCCAAGACTCTTTCCCCAGCTGCCGCAACCGGCTTCGCGTTAATCAAATCACGCGGCATCAGACCTTCGGTTTCTGCCTGGCCTAAGCGCTCGCGTACGGCACGCTCCACGCGCGCAGACCCACACGGGGTGGTTTTCAGCCATCTCTCAACAGAGCGAACGCGACGGTTACCAAGTGATCGATGTCATCACAACGCCTTCACCATTGCGGATATCGATCAGCGTCTTCATCACAGCCAGATGTCATCTTTGCCAACGTTCCAGACCCATCTCTGTATCGCCGCCTTCCAGACTTTCTATTCCCCACGACGGTTGAACTTAATCCGACCCACTGCAGACAGGTCGTAACGGTCGGCCGGGAAAGACAAACTCTCGAACAGATTTTCCGCACTTTCTTTGGTCGGCGGCTCGCCTGGGCGCATCATCCGATAAATTTCGACCAGCGCTTCCCATCCGATTCGATGTCGAGTCACCCGCCAAGGTATCTGACATGTAGGCACCACGATCGAGATCGTGGTGCCATGCGTAATTTCTTTGTCCCGGCCTCACGAATCGCGTCGACGCTCTGAAGCGACAACGGATGGTTTGCAGCCACGATGACCTCACCAGTTGCCTGGTTGATCACGTCGGTCGCCAACACTTTGCCAACCAGATACTCATCAGCGACTTTCAATTCACTGAGATTCGCTTTCGCGAGTTCACGCACGTGACGGGCTGTGATCCGCTTTCCAGCCTCAACAATGACTTTGCCTTTGCCATCGACCAAATCGAAGCTCAGCGTTTCACCACGCAGGCGCTCTGAAATCAGGTCCATAAGGACATCTTTCTTCACGAAGCGGAATTTTGTGTTCTCGAAGAACTCTTTCAGAATCTCGGCATCGGTCATTTCCAGCGCACGCAACAAGATGGTTGCAGGCAGCTTCCGACGACGGTCAATCCGGACGAAAACCTGGTCTTTCGGATCAAACTCAAAATCCAACCATGAACCACGGTAAGGAATGATTCGAGCGGAATAGAGTAACTTTCCAGAACTGTGCGTTTTGCCTTTGTCGTGCTCGAAGAACACGCCTGGCGAACGATGGAGCTGAGAGACAATGACGCGCTCAGTACCATTGATCACAAAGGTTCCGTTGTCCGTCATCAGCGGGATTTCGCCCATGTAGACTTCTTCTTCCTTGATGTCCTTCACAGACTTGTTGGCGCCTTCCTTTTCGAAAAGCACCAAACGAACCTTGACACGCAAGGGTGCAGCATAGGTATCGCCGCGCATGATGCACTCTTTCACATCGAAAACAGGCTCGCCTAGTCTATAGCTGACATATTGCAGCTCTGCGTTACCTGAAAAGGATTGGATCGGGAATACCGACTGGAATGCAGCCTGCAAACCGGCCGCAGTGCCGTTTGCCTCGACTGAACCGCCGTTTAAAAATTCGCGGTAAGAGTCCAATTGGATTGCCAGAAGCTGTGGAACTTCCATCACTGATGGCAAGATCCCAAAGTCCTTCCGAATACGTTTTTTCGCTGTGTACGAGTAAGCCATTTGCCTTCCTCAACGTGTGAAAGTACATCCACCACGGATGCACTGTAATTCGTACCCCTAAGGGTTCCGGAGAGCACAGACACTGCACTCTCCGCAATCCTCTGAGCTAAAGCGCAAAAAGGCCGGTGGTCGAAACCACCAGCCAATCTGCTGATCCGCTTAAGCGCGGATCACCCGCATTACTTGAGCTCGACAGATGCGCCTGCTTCTTCAAGTTGCTTCTTGATGTCTTCAGCTTCCGCTTTTGACGCAGCTTCCTTGACGGTGTTTGGCGCACCATCAACGAGGTCTTTGGCTTCTTTCAGGCCAAGACCGGTCACACCGCGAACGACTTTAATGACGTTCACTTTCTTGTCACCAGCAGCTGTGAGCACAACGTCAAACTCGTCTTGCTCAGCAGCAGCGGCTGCACCAGCGTCGCCGCCAGCAGCAGGAGCCGCAACAGCAACAGCCGCAGCAGCAGTTACACCGAATTTCTCTTCCATTGCTGAAACCAGTTCAACAACGTCCATCACGCTCATTTCGGCGATCGCGTTCAGGATATCGTCCTTAGACAGTGCCATGGTATTTCTCCAAAAATTGTTTACAAACTATGTCAATCGAAAGCCTGCGGAATTAACCCGCCTTCTTCGCTTCACCAACTGCTGCAATTGTGCGAACCAGCTTGCTTGGAACCGCGTTCAGCGTACTTGCGAACTTGGATACAGGCGCTTTCATCACACTCATCAGCATGGCAATCGCTTCGTCCTTCGTTGGCAACTTCGCAACCGCATCCACTTGGGATCCGTCGAGAAGGGTGCCACCGATTGCTAGAGCCCGAATATTGAGCTTGTCGTTATCCTTTGCGATTTCCCTAAACAACTTCGCAGCTGCTGAAGGCTCTTCCAGTGAGAAACCGATCAATGTCGGACCCACCAGCGCATCGTTTAGACACTCAAACTCAGTTCCAGCAACAGCACGTTTTGCCAAGGTATTCCGGACAACTCGGAGATAAATCTTTCCAGCACGCGCTTTTTCGCGCATTGCTGTCAAGGCTCCAACTTCCATACCCCGGTAATCCGCGACTACCGCAGACAAAGCACTACCGGCCGCTTCGTTGACTTCGGCGACAATCACCTTTTTGTCTTCGAGCTTTAAAGCCACGCTTTGCTCCTTTTCAGGATGAACCAATTCACCGGAAATCCGATGAACCCCTGACGGCCTTCAATACACAGTGTGTAATGGGGCTGCCGTCTATGCAGGCTGTTTCCATTTAGGCCCAAGGGCACCTGCAGTCTTTGACAGTCTCGCCGAAGCGAGAACCCTCAAATTCGTTATACGTTCAAGCCAGACTGATCAACCTGGACACCTGGGCCCATGGTGGTTGAAACAGACACTTTCTTGAAATAAACACCTTTTGCTGAAGAGGGCTTCGCCTTCTTCAAATCACCAAGCAACGCATCAAGGTTTGCCTTGAGCGCTTCAGGTGCAAAACCAACCTTACCAATCGCGGCATGGATGATGCCGTTCTTGTCTGTGCGGTACCGAACCTGGCCAGCCTTCGCATTGCGAACGGCTTCTTCAACGTTTGGCGTCACTGTTCCCACTTTCGGGTTTGGCATCAAACCACGTGGGCCCAAGACCGTACCCAAGGTACCTACAACACGCATGGCATCTGGCGTTGCAATCACAACGTCAAAGTCCAAACGGCCACCTTTGATCTCTGCCGCTAGGTCATCAAATCCAACCACATCTGCACCGGCTGCTTTCGCTTTCTCAGCGTTCTCGCCTTGGGCAAAGACTGCAACACGCACGTCCTTGCCTGTGCCATTTGGCAATACGGTCGCGCCACGCACAACCTGATCACTCTTCCGTGGATCTACACCTAAGTTCACCGCGACTTCAAATGACTCGGTAAACTTCACTTTCGATACTTCAGCAAGCAGCGACACGGCTTCTTCAAAGCTGTATACCTTCGCGCTGTCGACTTTCTCAGCGATCATTTTTTGACGCTTTGTTAACTTCGCCATCAGACCACTCCTTCCGAATCAATACCCATTGAACGCGCTGTACCAGCAATCGTACGCACGGCCGCATCCAAATCCGCAGCTGTCAAATCAGGCTCTTTGGTTTTCGCAATCGCCTCGAGTTGCTCACGCGTAATCTTGCCCACCTTGTCCGTGTTCGGACGCGCCGACCCACTCTTCAAGCCAAGTGCCTTCTTGATCAACACAGATGCAGGAGGCGTCTTGGTGACAAACGTAAAGCTCTTATCACTGTACACAGTGATCACAACTGGAGTCGGAAGACCCGGCTCGATCTGCTGTGTTGCCGCATTAAACGCTTTACAGAAATCCATGATGTTCACGCCCTTTTGACCGAGCGCGGGACCGACAGGTGGCGATGGATTCGCCTGACCTGCCGCAATTTGCAGCTTAATGTAGCCGTCAATCTTCTTGGCCATGTGTATCTCCTTGTGTGGGTACGAACGCCTTTCGGCTCCCCGTAGTGGTCAGCGAGCTTAGCCTTTCTCGACCTGACCAAATTCCAACTCAACCGGAGTTGAGCGACCGAAAATCACCACCGCAACCTGCAGACGACTCTTCTCGTAATTCCTTCTTCGACCGTGCCTGTGAAATCAGCAAACGGACCATCGGTCCCGCGCACCAACTGCCTGGCTCAAACATCGTCTTCGGCCTTGGTACTCACCACCCTCAGTGACGCGATCCAAAATCAACGCAGCCTCTGCATCCGTAATGGGCGCAGGACGATCTGCTGTACCGCCCACAAAACCGAGCACGCGCGGCACGCTCTTCACGAGGTGCCATGTCTCATCCATTTCCATGTTGACGAGCACATATCCCGGTTCAAATTTCCGCTCACTCTTGCGCTTCTTCCCTTCCCGCATCTCGACCACTTCTTCGGTCCGGAACAAGAATGTCCCGAAACGCTCTTCCATGCTGTGCGGTGCAATCTGCTCCTGCAAACTTCGCATGACCGACTTCTCATATCCTGAGAAGGCTTGTACTACATACCAACGCTTTGACATTTGGTTATCAATTAACGAGGCGATGATCAGGCGAACAAACTGGTAAACGCCCAAAGTATCAGCGCGACAATTAGCACAACGACGACGACAATGGCCCGAATTTGTTTGCCCTGTTTCTAGACGTGTTGGCCACACCACCACTTTGCACCCAACTCAACACGGGCCTCTCTCCCAGCATTTCAGGAACGCGACGCCTTTTGCGTGGTCAATGCAATCCCAGTCACGTGGCGCCATGGCGACAATTGCCAATACGCGATACAAGAGCGACTCGCCCGCATAGTAGCTGTTACCCACAACCCCAGCGGCGACAAATCGCCACGACAATAGCCATTTCAGCTGATCCAGTCGTGATGGTGACTGCGCATTTGCGTTCATACTTCCCCTACTACTTAGTCAGGACTCGCATCCTGAAAGTTGGCGGAGCCAGGAGAATCGAACCCCCAACCTCTCCGGTTTTGAGACCGATGCTCTGCCAATTGAGCTACTGGCCCTAACCTTTTTGGAGGCCTCAGCAGAGGCCTCATACATTCGCGAAGAAACTCGTCGCTTACGCGATGATTTTTTGAGACCACGCCAGCGCCGACAGTACGGCCACCTTCACGGATCGCAAAACGCAAGCCTTCTTCCATCGCAATCAGACAGATCAACTCAACAGACAACTTCCACGTTATCTCTGGCATCACCATCTCAGTTCCCAGAAGGCAACTCACACGCTCCAGTCACATCCGTCGTACGGAAGTAAAACTGCGGACAGTAGTATAAAGAACGGCGTATGACGGCCACCCTCTTCCTTCGACAACACATACTTCACACTCAAACTGCGTGTGCGGCTGGATCGATCCCGGCTTCGCCAAAACCTGTCCACGCTCAACCTCGTCACGCTTCGTACCACGCAACAACACACCCACGTTCTCACCCGCACGACCTTCGTCAAGCAACGCGGAACATCTCAACGCCAGTACAGGTCGTCTTGGTCGTGTCCTTGACACCCCACAATCTCCGATCTCTTCACCAGCATTCACAATGCCACGCTCAATACGACCCGTCACAGCCGTGCCACGACAGAAATCGAGAACACATCTTCCAATCGGCATCAAAAGCCGCTTGGTCAATCGCACGCTCGGAGCTCCAGACCTTACGCGTCCAGCGTCTCAATCAACTTCTGAACCGCAGGCATCCCAATATCAGACGTATCACCTTCCCAGTGCCTTCAACGCAGAACCAATAATGATCGGCGTGTCGTCACCAGGAAAATCGTACTGATCCAACAGCTCACGGACTTCCATCTCAGCCAGTTCCAACAACTCCGGATCGTCAACCATGTCCGCCTTGTTCGGGGAACACAACGATGTATGGAACACCAACCTGACGTGACAACAAAATGTGCTCACGCGTCTGTGGCATCGGACCGTCCGCGCTGCTGAACACACCAAAATCGCACCGCCATCCATCTGTACGGCACCGTGATCATGTTCTTCACATAATCCGCATTGACGGACAATCCACGTGTGCATGTGTGTGAATGTGCGACTGATACTCAACGTGCGACGTCAGAAATCGTTATACACGCGCACGCTCTTCGAACGCGTTATCAATCTGATCAAACGCCTTCACGTCTCCACCAAATACTTCCGCCCCAACACGCGTCAACGCCGCCGTCAAAAGTCGTCTTACCATGGTCAACGTGACCAATCGTGCCTACGTTTACGTGCGGCTTGCGCTCCAAACTTCTCTTTTGCCATGCGAACATTACCTCGTCCTTCTACTCGTGTATCCAGTTGCGACATAAAAAGCGGACGACCAGTATTCCCCGCTCGTCCGCCCACAATTAATTGGTGGAGGGCGGGATTCGAACCTGCGTAGCCATAGGCAACAGATTTACAGTCTGCCGGTTTTAGCACTCACCACCCCTCCACACCCCAGTCAGACTGGGGTGGTGCCGGCACCAAGAATCGAACTCGGGACCTTCGCATTACAAGTGCGCTGCTCTACCTGCGCTGAGCTATGCCGGCTTTTCTGAACCGCTTTCCAGCAATTCAGGGCGCGAAAGTTAACCAAAATGGAGGGTCAAATACAAGGCTTTTGTGAAAAATTATGACAGCGCATCGAAAAACTGGTCGAGCCCCTTGAATACCAGATCCACCTCGACCTCGACGACGCCATGCAGATGTCCAGCGAGCCATCCAGCATCACCACCGGTCAGTACGACGCGATCCAAACTTGGGGTTGCTTCGGCAATAACCGACTGACACAGCGCAATCAGGCCCCGGCGCGCACCATGTTCGACTGCATGCTGGGTGTCGCGACCTGGCTCGAGAAGCGCGGAGTATACACCAGGACGTACCTGGCCGATACGGGCGGTCTGCATCCCGAGTGCTGAACGCGAAAGTGCTAAGCCCGGAGCAATGTAGCCGCCGAGATGACACCCCTTCGAAACTAAATCGATTGTCACGGCTGTACCGGCATCGATCACACAATACGAATCACCACGGCGGTGTGCACCCAGCATCGCCATGACGCGGTCTGCGCCAATCTGCCTGGGATCGGTCTCGGCCAAAGTAAACCATTCCGGCAGCTGCGCCATATTGACCTCAACAATCTCGCATGTGGGCATCGAAAAACTATCGGACAACACCATTACCGCGTCCGTGAGCGCCCGATCGGCGACACTCACCATGTGCACCGCGGAAATCTGCGCCCAGGGCAGGCCACGTAGACCCGACTCAAGACTCTCTGGCTCAAGTGCGCCGATCATCGGACCGTCGGTATAAACAAGGCGCCACTTTAAACGGCTATTACCGAGATCGAACTGCAGAATCATTTCGAAGGCCTCACAGTCACATCACCTGCCATCAATGTCAGCACACCGTTATCGGTCATTAATAGCAAGGCACCATCTGGATCGATACCCGCCATGATACCGCGATAGTCCTCGGCGCCATCGGATACTGTCACGGCCTTCCCTGTTAGGGCGCTGACACGCCCAAATGCGTCGACGAGTGCTTGCCTGTCCTGCGCCCCATATCCCCGCATCACCTGTTCCAATACCGAGATAACACGCGCAGTATCGGCATCTGACCATGAGCGTGAGAGGGTCTCTTCGATCGAGACGGTATCGACCGCTTCGACTTCGATCGATTTCAGATTCAACCCGAGGCCCACAACGACAAAGACCGCATCATGGACACCACCTTGCACCTCCATCAAAAATCCTGCCAGTTTTCGGCCACCGACCCAAAGATCATTCGGCCACTTCAGCTCTACAGGCGCACCCTCTGCTCGTAACAGCTCACACAACGCGACACCGATTGCGATCGACAGGCCAGCAAGGCGTGCTACGGGTAAGCGAAGTGATACCCCGACCGACAGCATGAGCGTTCGTCCAGGGACTCCGACCCATGATCGACCGCGGCGACCTTGTCCAGCGTGTTGGTGTATTGCAATCAAGCACTGCTCAAGGGGACGATTGGCCATAACTTGGGTATTGGTGGAATCGACCTCAGTGACACAGGTCACTCGCAGCGACACCAAAGCTTCAACGGATGGAGCCGCCGGGAGATAAGCGCCGCCTTGGAGTTGGTACCCCACCTCACTCGACACGATGGGGACACCAAGATCTCGCAGATATACGACGCGCTGCCAAATGGCGGCCCGTGTTAATCCAAGGGCGTCACCAATAACGGCACCGGACATCAGCCGGCCGGACGCTAAGATGTCCAATACAGGAAACCAGGTCTGAGCTTTCATCCCACCTGCCTCACCTTTTGATCGGGAGCATAGATGACAAGCAACACACCGGCTGCCGCAAACAACACTCCGGCCCACGCAATGACGGGCATCACCTCGCCAATCAAAGCCCAAGCAATCAGCGCCGCTAGACCCGGCACCAGGAACATGATGCTCGTCACTTTCGAAATCGCACCGAAACGAACCATCGTTAACATCAAAAAGATACCAAGCAGACTGTTCCCCAATACCAAAAACAACAAACTTCCGAACAGTGCCTCGGACCACTCGACCGCATAACCCTCAAGCCACCATGCAATCGGCAGGCTCACAACGCTGGCATAACCATATTGAATAAAATAGACCAGCAAAGGATGACACTTGGGGCGCTTATGTTTTTCGTAGACTTGTCCGATGGAAAGACCTACCACCGCAAAAAAACCCAACATGGCCCCAATCAACACGCCCTG
>JAGYIK010000140.1 GCA_018402605.1 Litorivicinus sp.
GCAACGAGGATGCACTCTCGGTCATTGGTGAGTCTGAACTACCCTCTATGGCAAGACTTGCTCGATGCTTCCTAGTAAATAGCCCCCTCGATTGCTCGGAAAGATTAGAGTCAATGACTAACCAGCTGATTCCAATCAAGGGGACTTGTAACGCGACTGAAGCAGTCATCGGGACTGAGCGAGGAGCACAGCTAGGGAGCGTAATCTCAAAGCGTGTTTTTGCGTTGAGTGCAACATTGGATTCTCTTGGTCGTTCATGGGGGAGTTATCCCCCTAATCACGTCATCCCATAGACCGCCAACGCTGTGTCATAGAATAATGAATCACGATCAGCCGCGGGCAGATTCGTCGTCGCTTGATCAAAGCCGGAAAATATCGTGTCGAACGATCCACATAACCCATCGACTGGGAAATTTGAGGCAAACATTGCTCGGTGGGGCCCAAAGATGGTGATGCAATCTTGGATAATCACCAAGTTTTCCTGAATCTGCCATGGTCGGCCTGCAAGTCCCAAACCGGAGATCTTGATGAAGGTGTTGGGTAATACTGCAAACTGCATCAACGCATCGCGCCATGCCGCAAGTCCAGACGCTGAGCGATCAGAAGGCAACCCTGCGTGATTGAGAATGATCGGAACATGCGGTGCGAGCAGGCTGAGATTCTCCGCTTCAAACAGATGCCACCACGGTGTCTGCAGATCAAACATCAGTCCCTCATCGGAGAGTCGCCGAAAGCCTTCGAGAAAAGACTGGCAAGTCATGCCACCAGGCGGACCCCCTGGTGCCGGGTTTGCACGTGGTTTATGGCGCACTGAGCGCACAAGAGGAAGGCGACGATAGGTGCGTAAGACCTGCTCCAAATCGTCCCGATCAAGC
Source organism: Litorivicinus sp. (assembly GCA_018402605.1). GTDB lineage: Bacteria > Pseudomonadota > Gammaproteobacteria > Pseudomonadales > Litorivicinaceae > HIMB30. The sequence continues at coordinate 876 of JAGYIK010000140.1, forward strand.
CAAGCTTGAGCAACATGCGCTACGGGTCGACCGATCTCATCATGAAGATTCTGCATCCACCGCGCCTCACCAGTCGGATCGGCAGGATTCCATTCCCCTTCCATGGTGATGCTCGCTATCACATCCCAGCGACTGCTCAATTCATCGTAGTCTGGTGGCATAAATGGTCGCCGCAAGGCACTGTAGTCACCGTAGCGAAAGGCGATGGGTGGTTGTTGGCTGAGCCAAGGGTGATCATTACGGATGGGATCCCAAAAGTGATGATGGGCATCGACAATCTTCATGACCTGGGACCTTTTCGAAGTCCCCGCATCAGGGGAATAATCCAAATCAGAATAACGACAAACGCGAGTACAATGGCCGCCGGCCGGGAAATAAAAATCGTCAAATCCCCTTGCGACTTTAACATCGAAGTCACAAAGTTAAATTCAAGCATGCTTCCGAGCACAATGCCGAGAATCGCTGGCGCAAGAGGAATCCCATTTTCTTCAAACAACCACCCTACCAACCCAAATGTCAGCATGGTTGCCACGCCAAAAATCGTATTGTTGATCGCAAAGCTGCCAACAATACAGCTCGCTAAAACAACTGGCGCCACATAGGCAGGACGCAATCGTAATATATTTCGGGAACCCTTAATGACAGCCCAACCCAAAGGGATTAGGAGCAAATTTGCCAACAGAAACGAAATGAAGATCGCATAGACCAACTCGGGGGATTTTACGAAGATAATCGGCCCGGGCTCGAGCCCCTTTAAGTACAGCACGCCGATTACAATCGCCGTAATACTGTCGCCTGGGATCCCAAATACCAAGGTCGGGATCCAAGCTGCGGATAACGCGCTATTGTTCGCAGCGCCAGCCTCAATAAGTCCTTCATCATGACCCTTACCAAAGGCCTCGGGTTGGGATGACCGTCTCTTGGCCAGGGCATATGCCACCCATGCTGCAATATCGGCACCAGCGCCAGGCAGCGCTCCGATGAATGATCCCGTCAAGGCTCCCCGCAAAAGATTACGCCAACGCCGTATCATGGCTTGGCCGAGTCCGGTAAAAATAGAACCCATCGCTGCGGGTGCCTGCCAAACATCCCGCCGTGTGATATTGCGAAGCACCTCGGGCAACGCAAACATCCCGATCATAGCTGGGATAAAGCTGACTCCCCCCATCAGCTCAATCGATCCAAATGTAAATCGGGGTTGCCCGGCCACCGCATCAATTCCAATACTCGCGACCCACAATCCAAACAGTAGCGAAAGTACACCCTTCAAGGCAGAGCTCGCAGAGATGATCGCTGCACAACTCAGTCCAAGTAGGGCAAGCCAAAAATACTCAACTGAGGAGAAACTTGTGGCCACTCGTGCAAGTAACGGAGCAGCGGTCATAAGCAACAACACACCGATAACCCCGCCAACGCAAGCAGAAACCATAGACAATCCAAGCGCACGCTCGGGTCGCCCCGCCTGCGTCATTGCGTAAGCATCGTCAACGTAGGCCGCCGAGGCCGGTGTACCAGGGATTCGTAATAACGTACCCGGAATGTCACCAGCAAATATGGCCATCGCGGCCAGAGATGCAATTGCAGCAATAGCGGGAACCGCATCCATAAATAATGTAATCGGAATCAGGAGAGCAACCCCCATCACCGCGGTCAAACCTGGAATTGCCCCGATCACAATACCGAGCAGACTGGCAACAAAAATAGTCGCCAACACCTCAGGTTGCATGACCAGATGTAGCGCTTCAAGAATCACCACGGCAATACGCTCTCCACCACACCAGGAGGCAAAGGCACACGCAATACATAGCTAAACAACAGTGATAGGAGTAAGGAAATACCGCCTGCCGTCGCCACAGCAGGAATGGCAGACGCACCTGCTAACAGGGATAGACCCCCAATTAAAACAGCCGTGGTTGCAATGAAGCCGGCCATAGGAACAAGCATTATCCA
>JAGYIK010000141.1 GCA_018402605.1 Litorivicinus sp.
TGCAAACCCATTTCAAACGCTCTGGTACGTGATCGTGCCAGTCGCGAAGTCTTCAATCGCGATGATCATGCTCTTCTACCTTGTCTTGAATTGGAACGAGTTCTTTCGAGCAATGATCTACCTCAACGATCCCGAAAAATGGCCTTTGCAGGTGGTGTTGCGCCAGTTCGTAGTGGAAGGCGACAAAGTTGGAATGATTGGGCTCGCCAACGTTTCTGCAAACACTGACATAAATCAAATCAGCATTCGAGCACTTAAGGCCGGCATGATCACTCTTTCGATCGCCCCACTAGTCCTCATTTACCCCCTGATCCTCAAGTACTTCACCAAAGGCACAATGTCGGGCGCGGTTAAGGGATGAAACAAACGATCCACTCAAAAACCAATGGGAGACCTAACAAAATGTTATCCAAGACCAAAGTAAATTTTTCTGCTGCATTGCTCGCAACTACGTTTCTTGGGAGTGTGGCCTCAGGTGAAACTACAATCGTTCAGATGGTTTTAAAGGACTTCATCTCAACCAATCCAAACTCAGTTGCCCATATCGAACGCATCGAGGCGGTGCTCGCTGAACGGGGGAATGATATTAAAATAGAGCTCATTGATTTACCCGCTTCTGGTTATGCTGAAGCGCTTGGCATCATGCTGCTTTCTGGGAAGTTGCCTGATCTGATCTATTTTCAGGGCGGTGATCAGAAAATTGCAGATCAGGGTGTTCTGGAGGACTGGCGTCCGTGGATTAAAGGCACCAAGTATCTGGAGGAAGCATTGTATCCACACAACACCGCGCGATTAGATAACTACCCGTACCTGATGCATGTGTTTCCGCTTCGCGCGCAGCAACCTGTCATCCGTACCGATTGGCTGGAGGCAACGGGTCTGTCTGTGCCCTCTACGATCGACGAGTACACCGATCTTTTGATCGCGATTCGCGATGGTGATCTTGATGGTGATGGAGTGAACAACACCTTTGGCACCACCGCAGGTGGTAGCCTCACCGAACTTGACGGGTATCTTAATCCAGCTTTTGGGATCATTGCCACATGGCTGCAAGATGACGGTGGAAATTGGACACACTCAAATATCAGCGCGCAAGAACGTGACAAACTAACGTATTATAATCAGCTGTTTGCAGACGGCCTGTTGGACCCAGAATACATCACGATCAACTGGGAAGCTAAAGAGGACCGCTTCTATACCGGTCGCGTTGGCGTTGTGTCGGCTTCTCGTCCGACGAACGTGGTGATTTACCAAACTAAGATGAATACAGTTCATCCGGGTACAACACTGACGCTGATTGACCCTCCTGAGGGTCCAAAGGGTCAAGGCCTGCTTGCCGTCGATGTTTCCAAGGAAAGCCGTGGCTGGGCGATGTCTGCACTCTCGGAGAATAAAGAAGCAGTGATTACGCTTCTTGACTTCATGGCGAGCCCTGAGGGCCAATTCATGGAGCAGTTTGGCCTTGAGGGCATGCATCACGAAATGGACGGCGATCAAGTGAAAATCCTTCCAGAGCTTGGCTCTTGGGAAAGCCCATTCATGATCTCAGCTTCATGGGCGCCTACCGTCGAATTGTTCCCTGTTCCTGCTGCGCAATATTTGGAGAATACGCAGACCTACTTCTTGCCCGATAATGCATTTGCATTTCCATCTGATTATGCTGCTGCTGTCGATGCTACAACAAATGTCTACAATGAATGGGCATTCAAGTTCGTATCAGGCGCAGCCTCCTTTGATGAATGGGATGACTATCTCGCAGCGTGGAAAGCAGCAGGTGGTGAGAGCTTGGTTAAATACGCGAATACGATTCTCAAATGAAGAATAATGAAAACAGTGCTGACGCGACCTTTCGAGGTCGCGTCCGTGCCGCCCTCTACGGCATCGCCTATGGTGATGCCATGGGCGGTCCGGTTGAAAAACTCTCTGCTCGTGAAATCGCGGAAAGGTACGGCCGGGTGACATCCATAGACCAGCGTTGGCACCGTATGGATGGTGACGAGATATCACGCAACGGTCGCACACGCGGGCACGGTATTATCACTGATGATACACTGATGACAATCTGCCTGATGGAAGTCTATGTGGACCTCGAGCGGCATATTGATGCCTGGGACATGGCCGGGCCATTCGTGCGCAAGATTGCCTGGGAACCACGCTGGATTCCGGAGCTTGCAAAACATACCGTTCTGATCGAGCGCCTGTTCTATCCGGAAAAGTGGATCTACCACCGGCTACAGCTCGCTGCCTGTGACCCCCGACAAGGTGGGATTGGCAACATGGTGAACTGCGGTGCAGCGATGTATGCCGCTCCGATCGGTATCGTCAATGCCTGTGACCCAGTTCGGGCCTACAATGAGGCGATCGGCTTTATGTCAGGGCACCAGCAAAGCTACGGCCTTGAAGCGGCGGGCGTATTTGCAGCCTGCGTCGCCGAGGCATTTCGCCCAGACGCTACCGTCGTTGATATAACTACTACTGCCTTAGAGCTTGCCAAAGATGGCACACGTGAGGCGATCAATACTGCTTGCAAAGTGGCAAATAGTCATGCTGGAAAATCATGGGACTATGAGACAGTTGTCGCCGAACTGCACGAAGCCATGCTACCTTACTCTCCTATGGGCGATGACGTGCGACACAGTCCAGAAAAAGCAGGCATTGCAACTTCAGCTTATCAGCCCTCACGCCTTATGTCGATTGAAGAGCTGCCACTGTCATTGGCCTTCATGGTTCTTAACGATGGTAACTTCAACAAGACGATCGAAGATGCTGTCAACTCTGGGAGAGACACTGACTC
>JAGYIK010000142.1 GCA_018402605.1 Litorivicinus sp.
CCACAAGGTTCTGCGTGATCTGGGTTTGCTCACATCCAATGAGCCCTTCAAAAAGCTCCTCACGCAAGGCATGGTGCTCAAAGACGGCTCAAAAATGTCGAAGTCAAAGGGCAACACCGTCGACCCGCAAGCGCTAATTGACCAATACGGCGCTGATACTGTGCGCCTCTTTACGATGTTTGCGGCACCGCCAGAGCTCTCACTGGAGTGGTCCGACGATGGCGTTGCGGGAGCGCACCGTTTTCTCAAACGGGTGCATGCACTGGTGAACCAATACGCTGTATCAGGACACTATCAACCGACGCGTTCGGTCGACATCGACGGCTTGTCTGATGACGCACGCGACCTCTATCGCAAAGTGCACGAGACGATCGGCAAGGTCACAGATGACATCGGGCGCCGCTATCATTTTAATACCGCGATTGCTTCTGTTATGGAGCTCACCAACCAAACCATGAAGTTTGAAGGGAGCAACACCACAGACCAGGCTGTGCGATCGGAGGCGATCGACGCGATTGTATTATTGTTGTCACCTATTACACCGCATCTCTGCGAGCACTTGTGGCAACAACTCGGCCATGCAGGATCCCTGACCGAAGTGTCATGGCCCACGGTGCGCGAAGACGCACTGGCTCGAAATACATTAACTTTGGTTGTGCAGGTGAACGGAAAGTTACGTGGCCGAATTGACGTACCCGCTGATGCCGATCAGGATGTGGTTCTTGGCATGGCGCGCGCTGAGCCTCAAGTGGCAAAATTCCTCGAGGGAATGGTTGAGAAAAAAGCCATTGTCGTTCCGAACAAACTGGTGAACTTGGTGGTTATTCCCGCATGATTTCTCGTCGATTATTCATTCTAGGGTGCGCTGCAAGCGTCTTGACCGGATGTGGTTTCAGGCTCCGTGGCACAGGCCCCTTAGTCGGCGAATTACCGCCAAGACTGCGCATATCTACACCCGATCCATTTTCACCTTTTGTGCGCAACATCATTCGGCAACTGTCAGATCAAGGGACAGAAATCGTCGAGCGGGGCTCAGATGTGCCCACACTGACATTGGGTGTGCCCGCATTAACTGAGCGGGTACTTGGCCCTGTCACAGGCGGCGACCAAACCGAACTTGCACTCACCATGACCTATCAACTCAGCGGTCCTGACATGACTCTGATCATTCCAGAAACGCCGGTTAAATCGAGTCTGATTTACGTCGACTCTGGAGCGAATACCTCAGCCGAGGACAGTCGTGTGGCGCAATTGGCACGTGGTCTTGAGGCCGACCTCCTCGGGCAAGTGGTATCGTCTATCCGAGTTCGCTACGCGCAGGCACAGAAGCTCTCGAGTAACGGAGCGCAGTAACTGATGGCCATCAAAGCCAATGATTTTGATGGTCAACTTTGGAGTAAAACCCTCTGGCCGGTCACTGCACTGCTCGGTGACGAGGCTTTTTTTATCACCCGAGTTGGTGATCTTTGGCGGCAATTCGGACGACAACAGGGTTTCAGTGAACGGGTGGTTATCGACCAGAGTGAATCTGAGCCGGCATCCAGACTGCGCGATGAGCTCGAGGCGCTCTCCTTATTTTCTGATCAAGGATTGGTTGAACTCCGCCTCAACAAGGGGCAACTCGATCAGACGTTGCGCACAGCAATCGAACGCTGGCTGGCGGACACACCAAACGAAAAGCGTCTCTTGATTCTTGGTCCAGCCATGGGGAAGGCGGAGCTTGACCAAAACTGGGTTAAGCAGTTGCAACACCGGAACGCATGGATTGATGCAACCACCGTCAATGCAACGCAATTTCCACGTTGGTTTGAGAACGAGTTGGCGAAACAACACATCGAGATCGATGCCGATGCTAAGGCCGCGGTCATTAACCATACTGAGGGTAACCTGCTGGCTGCAGGCCAGGTTCTTGAACGACTCAAGCTGGTGCAGCCCGATCTATTAAGTGGGACCAGGCTGAGCTTAGATGCGGTGATGGACGCGGTAACACAAAGCGCCCGCTACACCGTCTACGACCTCGTGGATCACGCGCTCAAAGCTGATGTGCAAGGATTGAATCGCATCGCAGATCTTTTGCAAGCTGAAGGAATCGATGCCATGAGTGCATTGTGGGCGGCGACGCGTGAGATCGATATTCTATTGCAAGTGCGCCACCAAATGGACAAGGGTAGCGCCACTAATCAGGCCATTGGGGCTGTCCGAATCTGGCGCTCCCGTGAGGGCTTAGTGCGCGGCGCAGTAAATCGACTGAGCCTTGTTCAGTTGCGACGCCTATTGAGCCTCTGCCACGAAACAGATCGATCAATTAAAGGGGCCAGTCCCGAGCCTGCTTGGCTCATGCTCAAAGATATCCTACTCGGTTTGGCCGGCCACCCCATGCGCCGATAAGGCGCTGTCCTGCAACCGACCCTGTACCTCGGCCGCTAATAGTTCTCCCAATTGGTCGAAATCGATCGGTGTTGCCACCAAATCAGCAACCTGCGTAACGGAAAGCCCCTGGTAACCACAGGGATTGATTCGGCTAAAGGGTTCAAGGTCCATCGCGACGTTCAACGCGACACCATGGTAGGAGACACCGTGACGAATCCGTAACCCCAGACTGGCAATTTTCGCACCCTCAACGTACACACCGGGCGCATCTGAACGCGGCTGCCCCTGGATACCAACTCGCAACAAACAGGCGACCACGGAGTCCTCAAGCAGACTGACCAGTTGGCGGACATTGAGGCCAAAAGCTTTGAGTGGAATCAAGGTATACAAAACGATCTGCCCAGGTCCGTG
>JAGYIK010000143.1 GCA_018402605.1 Litorivicinus sp.
TTGGAATTGCCTTAGGTGGATTGAGTTTCCACATCATGACCGACGATGCGTTACGCATTTTGATTGGAGCGATCGGAGTTGGTTTTGGTCTGCAATGGTGGGTCAAGCACCTGGGTTGGGTCGCATCGGTTGAGCGTCCAGTACCAGGGGCGGTGCGGACCGCCTTTTGGAGTATGGTGTCCGGTTTTACGAGTTTCAGTGTGCATGCGGGCGGGCCGCCACTCCAAGTGGCCTTGTTACCCCAGCGCTTACCGCCTGAAGTCTATGCGGCAACGACCGTTGTATTTTTCACGGCAGTCAATTTAGCCAAGGTGTTTCCATACTACTGGTTAGACCAGTTTAGTGCTGAAGTGCTGTGGACAGCATTGATTCTGGCCCCTGTTGGACCATTTGGGGTTCGATTGGGTATCTGGTTAAACCAGAGAATATCGGCGCTGTGGTTCTATCGGCTGTGTTATTTTGGCTTGGTTCTGAGCAGTGGTCGAGTATTGATCACTGGTCTGACCAATCAGTTCGGAAGCGGACTTTAAGCTGTGCTAACCTCTTTATCTATTAAAAGACATAACAGATAAAAGGTTCCACCATGCAAACCGAGCAACTCGTTGCCGCATTGGCGGCAGGCATGTCCAGCGATCGTATTTTATTTCAAGCGCATGAAACCAGCCCGTATGAGTGCGATGGATTGACCATGTTTAAGGTTCGTCCAAAAGTGGTTGTGCTGCCAGAGACGCGTGAAGAGGTGAGTCATGTATTAAAAACCTGTCACGCCAACGGCATTCCGGTGGTTCCCCGCGGCGCGGGCACTGGACTCTCTGGCGGTGCGTTACCGCATGCAGAGGGCGTATTGCTGGTCATGGCCAAGTTCAACCGAATTTTGGAGATTGATAGAGATGCGCGCATTGCCCGTGTGGAGCCGGGTGTTCGGAACCTCGCAATTTCTGAGGCAGTGGCCGCGGATAACCTGTATTACGCACCGGATCCATCGTCACAAATTGCCTGCTCGATTGGTGGCAACATCGCTGAGAACTCAGGTGGTGTGCACTGTCTGAAATATGGATTAACGGTGCATAACGTGCTGTCTGTGACCTTGGCGCTCGATGATGGCTCGATCGTGACTGTTGGCTCGGCTGCTTTGGATTCGGCTGGATATGATCTGTTGGCCCTCACCATCGGCAGCGAGGGTCTTTTGGGGGTCGTGCTTGAGGTCACGGTGCGGTTGTTGCCAAAGCCCGAGGAAACACGTGTCGTAATGGCGGCTTTTGATGATGTTACGAAGGCCGGTGATTCGGTCGGCGCGATCATTGCGGCCGGGATTATCCCAGCAGGTCTTGAGATGATGGACGGTCCGGCAGTCGCTGCGGTCGAAGATTTTGTCAAAGCGGGGTACCCCTTAGATGCGGAGGCCTTGTTGTTGTGTGAGGTCGATGGAACTGTCGACGAGGTCGCCGATGAGCTCGCGCGGGTCGAGCAGATTCTCAAAGACGCCGGCGCAACCATGTTGCGCGTTGCTAAAGATGAGGCGGAGCGCCTGTTGTTCTGGAAAGGTCGGAAAAGTGCGTTTCCGGCAGTTGGGCGTATCTCGCCAGACTATTACTGCATGGACGGCACCATCCCAAGAAAACACCTGTCACTTGTCTTGAATCGTATGCGCGAGATGTCTACCCGCTACGATCTGCGCTGCGCGAACGTGTTCCACGCAGGCGATGGCAACCTGCATCCACTGATTTTATTTGATGCCAATGACCCAGACCAAGTCCATCGCGCTGAGTCCTTTGGTGCGGAGATCCTTGAGTTATCGGTTGAAGTGGGTGGCACGATTACCGGTGAGCATGGTGTCGGGGTCGAAAAAATTAATGAGATGTGTGTGCAGTTCTCGTCCGATGAACTGACGCAATTTCATAGCGTGAAAGGCGCATTCGATCCAACAGGGATTCTAAACCCAGGCAAAGCGGTCCCGACTCTGAACCGTTGCGCCGAGTTTGGCAAAATGCACATCCATCACGGCCAACTCCCACATCCTGAGTTGGAGCGCTTTTAATGGATGCGTTTCTGCAGTCGATTGTCACGCGGCTTGAGGCAAAAGAGCCGGTTTCCGTGCTGGGTGGTGGAACAAAATCCTTTCTGGGTGGTGCGCTAACCGATCCGCCGATAGCGATGTCCGAGTACAGCGGCATTATCAATTACGAGCCGACCGAGCTCGTGATGACAGCGCGCGCAGGAACGCCATTGGTTGAGATCGAACAGAGACTCACCGCTTCACGGCAAATGTTGCCGTTTGAGCCCCCCGTGTATGGGCAAAAATCCACGATTGGGGGTGCGATGGCGAGCGGTCTCTCCGGTCCGCGGCGGATGCACTTGGGTAGTGCGCGCGACGCGATCTTGGGTGTCCGCCTGATTAATGGACTTGGCCAACATTTGAAGTTTGGCGGTGAGGTCATGAAAAATGTCGCAGGCTATGATCTTTCCAGATTATCGGTTGGCGCCTTTGGGACCCTCGGTATTTTGACTGAGATATCGGTCAAGGTGTTGCCGATTCCGGAGAGCGAGCGTACTCAAGTACTCGAGTTGGATGCACAAAGCGCACTGGATCGAATGGCTAAGATTGGACGTTCACCGTACCCCGTGTCTGCGGCCACTTGGGTCGATGGGAACTTATCGATCCGTATTTCTGGGGCCGGCCGTGGTGTCGACTCAGCAGCTGCCGCGATTGGCGGTGAGCGCCTTGAGAACGCGGAGACATTTTGGCAATCGATTCGTAATCACATCCACAGCG
>JAGYIK010000144.1 GCA_018402605.1 Litorivicinus sp.
GGTTTAGAGCGACTGATTCATCAACCATGCTGTTAAATAAACGATTTGACTGGGCTAACATCAGCTCAGCCTGCTTGAATGTATACAACGCCAACGACGTGTCAAACTGGTACATAGGGTTCCCCTTCAATTGATAGTGCACTGCACAATTTGCCCCACACTACCACATTTATATTGCATTGCAACATGTAGCATTTAGTTGAAATCCTCGCCAAAGGGGTTAAATTGGGGGCTCATGAACTTTGGCAGGATGTCTTATGGGTTCGGAACAACAGTTCGTGCATTTAGAGCAGACGGAATCTGCACGATGTAACCTATGCGCTCTCCATGCTGTATGTCTCCCCGGAATTGTCGGCGCGATGAATTCTTCGCTTGGGCCTGTGGTGGCTGACGACATCACCACACCCAAAGGCCAATTTCTCTACACCAGCGGTGATCGCGCAACCAACCTGTTTGTGGTCAAGAGTGGCGCCTTTAAAATCATGACGCCCTTATGCGGTCAGGATGCGCACGTTTCAGGCTTCCGCTTGCCGGGCGATTTGGTGGGCGCATGCGGCTTAGCCTGTGGTCAGTACGCCTTTACCGCCCAGGCGCTCGATCGCTCGACCGTGTGTCGACTGCCGATGGATCGACTGCGGGACGCGACGTTGCGGCAACCGATGTTGATTCAAGGGCTCATGCAAGCACTCTCAAATCAGGCCGCCCAGGCACAACGTCAGATCACACGGACAAACCTCCCTGCCTTGGCGCGTTTTGCTATTTTTATCAAGGACTTGAGTGGCCATCATAAGAAACGTTCGCTGTCCGCGAAGGAGTTCGAACTGCCGATGCCACGCACTGATATCGCTGATTTTTTGGCGCTTGCGCCTGAGACCATCAGTCGCCTGATCGCCACCCTAACCAGTAAAGGCATCCTGTCCATTGAGGGCAAGACGGTGCATATCCACAACATGGATGCACTCGAGACCGCCTGCGAGAGCCTCAGCTGAGTCCACGCAATGGCTTTATCGGCCTCCTGGCTGCAATGGTTGCGGGGGCCGCCAACGACAATGCCGTGAAAACGGCCTTCGTGATCGGCGTGACGGTCTTGAACTGGCCGCTGTTTGGTTTAAGCCCTGTCATTCTGGCCAACATTGCTGCACTGAGTTTTATCCTGCCCTTCATCCTGTTGGCGGGCCCTGCCGCCTATTGGGCACAAAGTATTCCGCCAAAGCGCTGGCTGTTGCGCCTCAAAGCAGTTGAGGTGGGCTTAGGAGCAGTCGCGGTCGCGGCCCTTTTGACGTCCACTGGATGGCTGTTACTGCTCTGCGTCGTTGGCTTTGGCGTGCAATCGGCTCTGATCGGACCCCTGAAGTACGCCCTGATCCCGAGACTGGCCACACCGAACTCACTGTTAAACGATAACGCGTGGATGGAGAGCGGCACCTTTGTCGCAATTTTAATCGGCACACTCTACGGCGCCGATTGGATGGTGGACGCACCGATGCAGCTGATGGCACTCATCGCCTTGCTGGCCATCCTCGGTCTACTGGCCATGCTGCTGATTCCAAATTTACCGGCAAACCCAGAACCCGTGCAGTACCGTCTTTCCGAGCTTGTGCACCGTCAGCGCAAAGATCACACCAGCATGTCGGCGATTTGGTGTATCAGTGGATTTTGGGGCGTTGGTTCGGTTTGGCTGACGCATTTACCAATCCTCGCGACCGAGATCTGGGTCGTTTCACCAGGCTCTGTGGGGACCCTGCTCAGTCAATTTGTGATGGGAATTGCAGCTGGCGCGCTCTTGGGCGTTGCTTGCAAGCGCTTACCGCGGACGGTTCGCGTGCTCGGTGGCGCTGGACTTTTGGTTCTTGGCTCCCTGCTGATACAAACCGAAGACTACAGTCTTGGCCAGGCCGGCTTATTTATCGCAGCCATGGGTGGTGGGTTTTTGGCGTTGCCGCTCTATACCCTACTCCAAGACGATGTCTTGACCGTTGCTGAACGGGTGGCCGTGAACAATGTCGCAAATGCATTGATGATCGTACTCGCTGCTGGCGCCTCAATTCTGATCGTTGGACTCTTTGCGCTGCCATTGGTGCATTGGCTGCTCTTACTCGCGGTCTTGCAGTTCTTCCTCTGCCTTTACCATCGCCGCAATCTGAGCCTCCGCTGACGCGTGAGGCGGCGGTGGCATTTGTAGGAAATAGCCCTCTTTTTCAATCCCAGCCAGAACATCTGACGCGCTCACGCGAGCCAATTTCCGCTCTGCTGTCATGGGAATCACCATCACCGACGTGAGCGTCCCGAGGGTTCCCAAAAGTTCTTCAGGCACCGAGTCGGTCCCGGTTTTGTGATCCACATAGAGGTACATCTCATCGCGCTGACTGCCCTTGAACACTTCAACCAATCGCATCAGTAAATACTCCATCTAAAATCTCTGCACGCCAGCCGCTTGGTCGCCAACCCCGTCCATCCAGTGCCGCCACCAACTGACGCTTCCGAACAAGCATTTCCGGGGCGATATTAAGGGCTTTGGCGACCTCTTCGCATTGATGCTGCAAGCTTCTCAACTGCTCTTTTTGACGTTTCGATAACGGGGGCGGTGGTGGGGTGATACTGCCACCCTCCTCAGCCTCTGCGAGTACTGCCTTCAACTGGCCGCCAAATCGATCGGCCTGCTTATCACTCAACTCATGTTGCGACACCAGCTGATGGTGCCGCTCCGCCCGACCAGAAGTGGCCAGCGAAAAAATGGACTGATCACTGAGCACCTGCTTTCTCGG
>JAGYIK010000145.1 GCA_018402605.1 Litorivicinus sp.
TCTGACATTTTGCATAGTGCTGCCGCGTCCAGAGTCGATGGATACTCTGGATCGATGGTGTCGACCGCGGACAACAAGGCGACTCGCGGCTCGTCTGAGCCCAGTATTTCCACAAGGTGTATCGCATTTTGCACAATATCCACCTTTTCTTCGAGGGATGGCCGATGGTTCAGCACTGCATCGGTGAGCCAAAGTGGTTTGTCATAGAGCGGAACATCAAACCGAAGTACGTGGGACAGGCGTGTTTTTGTTTCCATTCCTTTAGAGGCCCGAAGCGCCGTGATGAGCTCTTGCTTATCGATGTCGCCACGACAGAGCATTTCAACCTCGCCTGCGTTGGCGAGGGCCACGGCGAGCTCTGCCGCATGATGGCTGTGCTTGGCGTCCTTCAGCTCAAATCGTCCCAAGTCGATTTGCAGCTCGCGTGCGATCGCCTCCAGTCGCGCCAGTGGCGCGATGAGCATGGGTGTCACAGTGCCCGTTTCCAAAAGCTTTTGTGCGGCCAAGAGAGTGACTTCACTGGTTGGATGGACGTATGCAGCAACAACAGGAGGAGTGGGCGAGACACTTTCAATGAAATGCCGCACACGGACTTCGGGATCGAACACATTTAACTTCGGTGTGCCAATTCTGGGTCGTATGATTTTTTCACTGGGTGCAATCACCCGTGCCTGGCCGCCGACGACCTCATCACCATTTTGGTTGGTAATGGAGCATGCGAGGACCAGGATATGTTTCTCATCTTGCTTTTCCAGCACCGTGACGATGACAGTGAGGGTGTCACCCACGCGGACGGGACGTTTGAAGCGGAAGCTCTGTTCGAGGTAGATCGTTCCCGGCCCCGGGAACTGCGTGCCCAATACGGTGGAGACCAAGGAGCCGCTCCACATGCCATGGCCGATGATCCCATGGAACATGGACTCGTTGGCGAAGGAGGTATCGAGATGCGCTGGATTCACATCGCCTGAAACCGCAGCAAATGCGCGGATATCCTCAAGCGTCAGTGTTCTGACGAGACGTGCGCTGTCACCAATCGCGATGTCGGCATAGAGTACGTTTTCGATGACGTCATGTTGTGGTTCGTTCATGCGATTCCTCAAGGCACCATGTGCTCGCCAGCATCGACATAGAGTGTTTGTCCTGTCATTCCGGTGGCAAGGTCGGAGGCTAGAAAAGCCACTAGACCGGCGACCTCATCTTGATGAACAAGTCGCTTCAATGGGACACGCTGTTGCACATCAGCCATGAGTTCATCGAAATGCGCAATACCCGATGCCGCGCGCGTTGCGATTGGCCCTGGGGAGATCGCATGGACCCGGATATTGTCGGCCCCGAGTTCGGACGCCAAGTACCGTACCGACGACTCGAGCGCTGCCTTGACTGGTCCCATCACACCGTAGTTGGGCACAGCCAGATGCGCGCCCAGATAACTCATGGTCATCAGCGCACCGCCTTTGGGCATATGCTCACGAACCAAATGGGCGGTGCGGATAAATGAGTGACAGGAAATGTCCATCGCACGTTTGAATCCCTCAGCTGAGGCGGCATGGAGAGGTCCATGCAGGTCTTCAAGTGGGGCAAACGCAATGGAATGGACGACGAAGTCAATTTGACCAAGCTGCGTTGCCACCTGATCAATAACGGATTCCAGTTCACCTTCGTTTTCGACGTTGAGGTTTAAAAGTGGCATGTTGAGCGGATCGGTAATGGGTTCAACGTACTGGCGCGCTTTGTCATTCAGGCAGGTGGCAATCACTTCGGCACCCTGAGCCTGAAGTAGGCGTGCGGCCGCAAATGCGATGGATTTTTCGTTAGCGAGCCCGATAACGAGGCCTTTTTTCCCTTTTAGCATGCTGTGTTTCCTCCCTGATTTGTGCGTTGCAACATCCTGCCATGTTTTTATGACAATTCCATCACAATTGCAGGCTAACTTGTTTTTTTCTGAAAAGAGGGCATGTTTTGCTGAGCGAGGAGTGAATGTGGCGAAATTTTTGGATTGGCTCTTGTTGGCTTTGATTGTGGTCGTGAGTGTACTTTCGCCGCTGATCGTGCTCGAGTTCGTCAGCGGGCGATATTGAGCTTAAATACCCAGGCCAAATAGCCGCTTCTCGAGTCCCTTAACACGCGCCTGAATTTGACTGTGGTTGGGCATGAGTTCAAGCATGAGTCGGTCTGCAGCCAACGCGCGTTCTAGGTCACCTGTGTTCTCAAAAATCATCGAGAGTCCGGAGAGCGCGCCAAAGTGTCTGGGTTCGAGAACGAGTGTTTGTTGGATATCTGCAAGTGAAGCCTCAAGATCACCGATCATGAAGTAGGTGGTCGCTCTGCGGTTCCAGGCTTCAGCAAAATTCGGTGCTGCCTCGATGACGGTTGTGAAATGTTCAATTGCCGTTTGTGGCATGGCAAAACTGAGCGCGCGCATCCCATCGTCAAAAATCGTTTGCATGTGTAACTGATCGGCAGGGAGCTCATACCAAAGCGCCCAGATTTTATTCTGAATTTCTGCGATTCGAATCAAATCCTGTTCTTGTTCGAGTTGCAAAAACAAGCGGTCAAGTTGGGGATCCGTCTGATCGGCGTTTGCCATAGTCGACAACGATGCGGTCAAAGCAAATAGGAGTTTCACGATGAGTAATCGGATGTGGGACATGGGGATTTCCTATTCGATCTTTCGCAAGACAGGATATGTGTCCTTTGTCGAATCTGGAAGTTGTATTTGCCCCGTCCGCATTGTGTGACGAAACATTGATTAAAGA
>JAGYIK010000146.1 GCA_018402605.1 Litorivicinus sp.
TGAGCGCATGGAAATGCCAGAAGACAAGGTGCGCAAGGTATTAAAGATCGCGAAAGAGCCGATCTCGATGGAAACACCAATCGGTGATGATGAAGACAGCTCACTTGGCGATTTTATCGAAGACACAACGATCGCCTCGCCTGTCGATTCCGCCACCGAAGAGGGTTTAACTGAATCGACACGCCAAGTTCTTGCAAGCCTGACTGCACGGGAAGCCAAGGTGCTCCGGATGCGTTTCGGAATTGATATGAATACCGATCACACGCTGGAAGAAGTCGGCAAACAGTTTGACGTTACCCGTGAGCGGATCCGTCAGATTGAGGCGAAGGCACTGCGGAAGTTGCGCCATCCAAGTCGCTCAGATCATCTGCGCTCATTCTTGGACGACTGAGCACAGCGGACTCAAAATCGTGGGCCTCGGATTATGAGGCCCATAGGTGTCGTGTTATTTCTGGAAGCTGTCGTTGTAGTCGTCGCGCAACAGGTTCTTTTGTACCTTCCCCATGGTGTTGCGCGGCAAGACGTCGAGCTGAATCCAGCGGCGTGGCACCTTAAAACCCGCCAGCTTCTCGCGGCAGACTGCTTCAAGTTGGCCCATATCAATGCTGGCCTCGCCGACCAAGACGGCCACAATCCCCTCACCAAAGTCTGGATGCGGAACACCAATCACGGCACTCTCCACCACACCCGGCTGATCGTTTAAGACATCCTCAATTTCTTTTGGATAGATATTTAAGCCACCTGAGATAATCAGATCTTTGCCGCGACCGACGATCGAGACATAGCCGTCCTCAGACAACATCGCCATATCACCGGTGATGAACCATTCGCCCTTGAACTCGGCAGCTGTCTTCTCAGGCAGCTTCCAGTACCCCTTGAAGACGTGGGCACCCTTCACTTCCAACGCTCCAATTTCGCCAGGTGGCACTTCATTGCCGTCCTCACCAATGATCCGCACCGCGACACCGGGTAACGGGGGGCCCACAGCACCGGCGCGGCGCTCACCCACTAAGGGGTTTGAGCAACTCATGCCGGTCTCGGTCATCCCATACCGCTCAAGAATCCGCTGTCCGGTGCGCTCAAAAAATGCATCCGAGGTCTCGACCAACAGTGGCGCCGAACCGGAAATAAAGAGACGCATGTGCGCAGTCGCTTCGCGGTTAAAGGCCTCTTCCGTCAGCATCCGCGTGTAATAGGTGGGGACACCCATCATCACCGTGCTGTGTGGCAAGCCTTCAAGGACCATGGCTGGATCGAATTTCGGCAACAACAAAACCGGACCACCGTTGACGAGTGCCAAATTCAGGGCCACAAACAGACCGTGAACATGGAATAACGGCAATGCATGCAACAGTGTATCGGTGCTGCTGTAGCCCCAGGCCTCAGTCAACATCTGTGCATTTGAGACCAGATTACCATGGGTAATCATCGCACCCTTGGGTTTTCCCGTGGTTCCGGAGGTGTACAAAATGGATGCAATGTCGTCGACCTCGCGCGCCACGACCGCATCGACTCGACTGCCCACGCCGGCGGCGGCTTCAAAGGCATCAAACAACGAGCCGCTCTCGTCACCGAGGGTCATCACTGTCAATCCCGAAACCTGGCTAACCAGAGTCTCGGCATGCGCTGCACGATTGGCGCTACAGACATGTACCCGAGGCTCTGCATCGGTCAGGAAATACTCAATTTCTGAGTCGGTGTAGGCGGTATTGAGTGGCAGATACACGCCACCAATGCGCAGGACCGCCAGATACAGGACCACGTTCATCCAGCTCTTCTCAATCTGCACCGAGACACGCTCGCCAGCGCTCACTCCAGCTGCCGAGAGGACTGACGCTAAAATGGCTGAATCCCGATCCAAATCCGAGGCACTGAAGTGGCGCCCGTCGAGCAAGGTAATGAGGGATCGATCCGGGGCCTGATGGAAGGCACGCTGGATCACGCTGTAGAGGTTATGTGACATGAGGCAATTCCTTGAGCGGGAGTTTTGGTGTTTTTTTCAAAAGTTGTTGCACATCTTTAGAGGTGGCAATATTTCCGTGTTCCATGAGTTGCTCATGGTTGGTGACAATATCATCGAGTTCATACAGGTAATTGACCATAAAGCCATAGCTCTGCGCTTGGCCTCGCGCACTGTGGTCTGCATTGGGATTGATGCGCTCGAGTGTCGCACCGTTACCTAAATGGAAGCGCGCGACCGGATCTACTGGCCGGCCCTCTTTTGCCGTGGTCAGGTACTGCGCGACCAGATGCGTGCAGCGCTCGGAGTCGACCCCAGACGAGAGTACGAGGTGCCAATCCGGATGCTGTTGCTGCACCCATCGGGCGAGACCTGGAATCGGTGACAGCGTGACAAAGCGTTTCAGTTTAGGGCGCTCTGTTTGCAATACAGAGACCACCTGCTTAATCAGTAGGTTACCAAAACTGACACCGGCAAGGCCTGGCTGGCAGTTGTTGATCGAATAAAAGACTGCTGTATCTGCACCAATGGGTGGTGCAGGTGGTGTATCCAAGAGTGGCCGAATGGCATCAGCAATGCCTGAGACGAGTGCCACTTCGACGAAGATCAGTGGCTCATCAGGCATCACCGGATGGAAGTAGGCAAAACACAATCGGTCTTCAGCAAGACGGCGGCGCAGATCGTCCCAGCCTTGGATTTCATGAACGGCTTCATATTGAATCAGCTTCTCAAGGACCGCAGCCGGTGTGTCCCAGCTGAT